>JANOQK010000001.1:0-3346 GCA_031414855.1 Bacteroidia bacterium
CCACATCATGGCCGAATGAGACATGATCCAGTTGATGATGTTTCTCAATCACTTCTTTGGTAGAATCAGCAAACGAAACGGGAGTCCAATCCGGTTGAAGAAAAAGCGTGAGGTATCCTTTTTCGGTGGTGATGGTATCGCGAATCAAAATCAGCATTTCGTTTAATCGTTCACGAAGTAACTCATCGGGCCACACCTGGTACAATTCTGTAAATGCTTCCAACAGGTGAATGGAACTGTTTTGATCTTTAAAACCGGTGTCGGCAGTGGAAGGAGT
The DNA here is from genome assembly GCA_031414855.1 of Bacteroidia bacterium. Taxonomy (GTDB): domain Bacteria; phylum Bacteroidota; class Bacteroidia; order Cytophagales; family Cyclobacteriaceae; genus ELB16-189. The sequence continues at coordinate 278 of JANOQK010000001.1, forward strand.
TGCGGTCGTTCGTTTAATAGGTGTTCCGTTGCGTTGTAAATGTTGGAAGTAACCTTTTGATGTTGCGTCATGACTGTTTTTTTCTAACCAACCGAAAGCTTTTCTCGCAAGGTTCAATGCACTTGTATCTTTTGATGATGCGTAATAGGTAGCCAAGGCATATATTCCAAAGGCATTGCCGTACGCAGTCTTCGATGAATCACCTTTCACATTTCCCTGCTGGTCAACGAGCCAGTAAAATCCTCCATACTCCTTATCCCACATTACATTTTTCAAAAACTCAAACCCATGCCTCGCACTGGATTTATAATGATTGACATCGGGATAGCGCTGAGCCGCTTTGGCATTCGTCCACACATGGCGGGCTTGTGTTACTATCATTTTGTCCTGATCGCCCGTGGGTTTAAAGTCGTAAGTAAACGTGCTGAGGAACCCACCGTACACAGTATCGACAGCCTGAGGATACCAACTCTCAAGAATCCCGGATAAAGTCGTCTCCATTGCCGAGGCAATTTGATGTGTTGAGCTATTTGGGTTTTTATCGCAGCTGTCCAAGCATATAGCAACACTAACAAGTAAAAGCGATAAGGTTCTTTTCATGTGACGCTTACTAAAAGTGGATGATTTAATTGAAACGCTGCATGAAGATAAGGAACTCCACCATGGAAGTTTGCATTCGTTTGCTATTTTTGCTTATTCCCTAAAATCTTTGAACTATGAAAAACAAAGCCGTTGCACGATTCTATTTATTTTTTCTGGCCTTCATTCTGCATCACTTCCTCCTTGCCCAGCCTATTGAACAACGAATAAAAGTGGTGGTAGCACCCGATCATGCTGATTGGACATACAAAGCAAACGAGAAAGTAAAATTTGTCATTTCGGTGTTGAAAGATGGGAACCCGATGAAGGGCGTAAAGATTAAATACGAAATCGGACCTGAAAAATTGGAGCCGGTAAAAAAAGATTCAACTGTACTTTCTTCTGGCACTGTATCAATTGAGGGAGGCACTTTAAAGACCGGAGGATTTCTGCGTTGTATTGCCATCGCGAAAGTAGAAGGAAAAGAGTATCGTGGATTTGCAACAGCAGGTTTTGATCCGCTCACTATTCAACCCACTGTAGAAAATCCAAATGACTTTACGCAATTCTGGGATCTGGCAAAGGTTGATCTTGCTAAAGTTCCGCTTGACGCCAAGATGACTTTACTTCCTGATCGGTGCACGGAAAATGTAAACGTCTATCATGTCAATCTCCAGAATTTTCGTGTCGGATCGCGCCTCTATGGTATTTTGTGTGTTCCTAAGAAAGAGGGAAAATATCCGGCTCTGTTAAAAGTTCCGGGTGCGGGCGTGCGGCCTTATTCTGGCGATGTGGCATTGGCCGAGAAAGGAATTATCACATTTGAAATAGGAATACATGGAGTCTCTGTTATCATGGATCCATCTGTCTATGCCGATTTAGGAAGCAGTGTGCTGAATAATTATTCCAACTATAACATGGATAACCGCGATCGCTATTATTACAAGCGTGTGTATATGGGTTGTGTTCGTGCCAATGATTTTTTGGTGAGCTTGCCTCAGTACGATGGAAGTAATCTTGCAGTTACAGGTGGCAGTCAGGGTGGTGCACTATCTATTATCACTGCCGGACTGGATGCACGTGTAAAATATCTGGCAGCATTCTATCCTGCGTTGAGTGATGTAACAGGATATCTGAATGGAAGGGCGGGAGGCTGGCCACATATGTTTGATAAGAACAATTTGACATTTAATAATTTGAAAGAAAAGAAAGAGACCATGAAGTACTATGACGTTGTTAATTTTGCACGGCAAGTGAAAGTATCTGGTCTATACTCATGGGGCTTCAATGACGAAACGTGTCCGCCTACGTCCATGTACGCATCATATAATGTTATCAGCGCACCGAAAGAATTATATCTTGCCTTGGAAACGGGCCACTGGACGTATCCGGAGCAACGTGAGAAATTTAACAATTGGCTGGTGGAAAAGCTGAAAAAGAAATAGTTCGCTGAATGTCTTCGATCCAAAGAATGGATAAAGCACTAAACCTTTATTATGTTAGCCTGTTTTAATTATTATGTTTAATCAGAAGGTGCATTTGAAGTACGTAAAGGGGAAGCAAATTATTTGCCTCTCTGCTATCTTACTTTCCGTTTTGGGATTTATCCTCGATGCCATCACCTACCACTCCATTTATTCGGATACTCAGATATGGGTTCAAAGCACAACTGTGTTTTTGTGTGCCATTGCAATCCTTCTTTTCGTAAGGGACAAAAACAAGTATTATGTTTTTTCTTTTGGACTCATGTCATACGCAGTGATTTTTAATATAGTGGTGACAGCCACCATTATTCATACGTTTATCTCCTTTGCTAAATTCTCTCTTGCGAATATATTGTCACGCGATATTTTTTTTATCATTGTTTACATTTTTCTCAGTGGCTTTATTTTGGGTCGCAAGCACCTCATCGCACAGGGCGGCATATTGCTTGGGCTTATCCTTTATTTTGTATTTATACTTAAAGATGAATTCTTTGTTAATAACGCAGCCATTTATATGGTTGCAATGTTAGGCTCCCTGGGTGTACTCTATTTTTTTGTTGGTACACTAGATCACTTAATCAAGGATCTGGAGGAATCAAATACACAGGCTATACGTCTAAAGGAGGTTGAGACAGGCAAAAACAAAAACCTGTTAAAATATCAAAATTCACTTCTTGATCTTACAAAAGACGAATCCATTTTTAAGGTCGATGTGGAGAAATTATTCAGAAGGATATGCGCAACGGCCGCAGAAAATCTTCTTACCAATCGTGTCAGTATTTGGAAACTAGAAGTTGATAATTCGAGGATCGTAAGGAAGCATTTGTATGAATTAGCATCCGGAAATGACGATCAGGTAATATTAGAACGAAAGGATTTTCCAGCCTACTTCAAGGCATTAGAAGAGCAGCCGTTTATTCTGGCCAAAGATGCCTGTGAGCATCCGGAGACTAAGGAATTTAGAGATATCTACCTTAAGCCACTAGCTATTTTTTCTATGCTCGAT
>JANOQK010000002.1:0-8138 GCA_031414855.1 Bacteroidia bacterium
TCCTTTATCCGAATGATACCCGGCATAACTACTAATAATGCCAATGGCAAAACCGAACAGCGTTGATTTTATAAGCGAAGCGAAGATATCCAGGTAGGTGACGGAAGCGGCCACCTCATGGGAAAACAAAATGAAACCTGAATCATTAAAAGAGTGCACCATCACAAATGATCCCAGCAGGGCAATCCCATCGGCATAAATCACCAGAAGAGGCAACATAAAAGTGGTGGCTAGCACGCGCGTTACTACTAAATAGGAAAAGGGCCGCGTTCCAGATACTTCCATGGCATCAATTTGCTCCGTCACCTGCATGCTGGCCAACTCGGCACCAATGTTGGAGCCTAGCTTACCAGCGCATATTAAACCTGTGATCAATGGACCCAACGATCGCACCACGGCTTGCGAAACCAGAGAAGGAAGCCACGACTCAGCACCAAAGGAAGCCAATGACGGCTGCGATTGCTTTGTGAAAACAATACCAGCCAGAAAACAAGTGAAGGTGATAAGGAAAAAAGAAAGATTGCCCATGGCAAAACATTGCTTTAATACCTCCCTGGTTTCATAAGGTGGAAATAGTGCTTTCTTGAAGAAGACCAGAATAAACGTATAAATATCTGCAACCTTAACAAGGGTTTGAGAGATGGCCATGTAACGAATTTGAAAAGCTTATAGGAAAACACATGCCAACAATCCAGTTGGGCGCAAATCAGTTTTGATCCGTTTTCACTAACCTATCCTTCCAATTTCATAGCTACAGGTGTAGAGATTTATTCACACTTCTCTCCCACAATGCCCCATTGTTGTCTGCTTACAAGCGGCTAATCTTAGCACGAAATTGGAATAGGTGAGACAACTCCAAATGAAAAACAAACTACTTCTCACTCTTATTATTTCATCGGCATGTAGTGTGCAAGCTGTGGGACAGACGGATCCACTGAAAAAAATTAAAATAAAGAAAGATCAACAGGTGGTGACCAATGACACCACCTACATTACCCAGCATGATACCGTTCTTTGGCTGACGAAAAGTGAAGAAAGCGATCTAAAAGTAAGAGATAATCCATACACAACGTCAACCCGGTTTTATGATCGATGGAGAAAAAAGACGGCTACCCATAAATCCACGAAGAACCTTTTTGAATTAGTGGTTAAGAAAAAAGGGAGCAAGGAAAAACTGATCGATGCTGTCGTTAAGAGCGAAGATGTGTTTAAACCCTTTGCCGGTTATACAATTGAATCTATCACCTTCAAAGGCGTAGATCTATTGGAAGGTTCGGTCATTGACACACTACAGAAAGCCTCCACCCGGTTCGGTATCGTCCTGAATAAGATCCATCGAGACACACGAGCTATAATAATTAGTCATAATCTTTTATTCCAGGTAGGCGATGCCGTTGATCCGTATCAGTTAGCCGACAATGAACGGATATTGCGGCAATTCAAAACATTGCGTGATGCCAGGATCTATGTAACCGAAACCACAAAGAACTCCAAACGTGTAGATGTGGTCGTAGTAACCCAGGATGTTGGATCCATTGGTGTCTCCGGGAGTTACGGCTCACTTCAACGATTTCGATTGGATGTATATGACATCAATATTCTTGGATATGCCAGGCAACTGCGCCTTTCCTTTTTCAGGAATTCTGCCGACCATCCGAAAAACGGATATGAAATAACTCTTCGCGAGCCCAATTTCATGAGCACCTTTATCCAGGGTGAGCTTCAATACACCGATAACTACCTTCGTCAACGAACGCGACTGGCATTGGCTCGTGATTTCTTAACACCCGAAACCAAGTACGCAGGGGGTGTAGAACTATATCGAACGCATGAGAGGTTTTACTTTGAAGAGTATGATACACTGGAATTGCCTTACACCGAAAACAGTTTCGATATTTGGGCTGGGCGATCCTTTCAATTGGATAAACGTACCAACTTGATTTTCTCCACGCGTGTAAACACACGAGACTTCGTTGCCCAACCGTTTGTTTCCAGCGATTCAAATTCATTCTTCTACAACAAGACTTTTCTATTGAGCAGTGTGTCGATTACGCAACGGAATTACCTGAAGAGTTTTCGGATACGCGGTTTTGGAAAAACAGAAGATGTGCCGGTGGGTGGTGCTATTAGTCTGGTGGCTGGTGAAGAAATTAATCAATTTACGGATCGGGCCTACATTGAATTAAACGGGATCCTGGGTAGATATTTCACAGCCTTTGGCTATATCAATTTCTCAGGTGCCTTAGGTGGTTTCTTTAAGAATAGCAAAGGAGAAGATGGATTGATGACCCTTAGCAGTACCTACTTCAGTGATCTGGTGAGGATCAGAAAAATGCAGGCACGGCAATTCATTTACTTCACGTACACGAAGGGTTTCAACCGCGTATTAGATCGAACGATTAGCCTGCCCGGTAAATGGAGAGATGAGAATGGCCTGCCACCGTTGGGTAATCACCGGATGACGTTAGGTTTTGAAACGGTCTATTTTATGCCGTGGTATTCATACGGTTTTCAATTTGCATTATTTCACCGGGTTGATTTCAACACACTTTCAACAAGTCCTGCTCGATTAAATAAATCCACACTATTCCCTTCCATTCAATTTGGTGTGCGAATGTTAAATGAAAATTTAGTGCTGCCCAGATTTTCCCTGGACGTAACGTACTTCGGAAGAAGTAACAATTATGTTGATGGCTGGCAACTGAAATTCTCTACCACACTACCTAACTTATTTGGCACTACTCAAACCTTTAAGCCACAGGTTTCGGGGTTTTATTGAGGATTAGTTAATTGTTAATAGAGAAAAGTTAATCGTCTTACTTGTCAAGTTATTGAACTCATTTTAATATGCACTCTAGCCTCACCTCATCCAAAATTTATACGATGAGAAAGTCCGAGTCACCCCTCTGCAGCGGAGCTACTGTTTGGACACATTTTATGATAGACAAGGGGGTGACCAAAAAGTCAAATTAAGATAGCCGTGTCATGCCGGACTTGTTCCGGCATCTCGTTCATTGCAATGATTCCGGGGATCACGGCACAAAGCCTGCCTGGGCGTAGCCACTTCGGGCGACAACGCTAAAGCTTCAGCGCCAGCGTGCAAAGGCAGGGCCGTGATGACAGAATGACTTTTTGGTTAACCCCAGCTTCATTATGATATTGCACGTACCTTCGTTATGTGCTTTGTGGAATGTTCTTGTCATTGCCTCATCCCCGTCCCTTCTCCAAAAGAGAAGGGAGGAGTTTCACTGGACTCTTGCACGTTTCTTGGTTGAGGTTGTGCCTGGAGTAATGTTCCTTTTCACTCCTCCTACTCAGCCCAAATCTGATTGAAAAGATGACCTCTTGTCATTTAACATAATGTAATTTTAACGCTCTATCTATGCTTTATCCATGCCTTTGCTATGCTCTATCTATGCTTCATATACCGACCTATCCTTTACTGAAAAGAAAATACTATCCTTTACTGAAATAATTATACAGGTTTAAATTGATTTACCGAACTTCTTACGGAGGAAATTATTTTCTTGTTGCAAGTTCTGTTCCAGTACTTTCATACCATTCTTGTTCGGTGTGGATTTTTCCTTTCCTTAAATTGATAGCCCAAACTGGTATACGTCTTGGCCTTGGCATGCGCACGAGCCTTTGTTGTGTTTGCCCACCTGTCTTGTAGTGTGCCACTTCTATTTCTGAGATCAATCAGAGCCACGAGTTTCAAAGTGGGTTTTACTGCTCAAAGGCCTAGTGAATTGAGTCTTCGGAGGCGTAAGCTTGAATAGCACATTTAACGATTAACTTTTAACATGACTCGCCACGGCCACGGGAGTAGGTTTAATCTTCTTTCCCATTCTGGTGATATGCACTTGCGTAAATTCAGCACCAAAGAGAAGAATCAGTCCGGCATAGGAAACCCACAACATAATTAAAATGATGGAGCCGGCTGCACCATAGGTCGATCCCAAATCACTGCTTCCAAAGTAAAGGCCCAAGGCAAACTTCGCAATCACAAACAAGATGGCCGTCAGGATAGCACCGCTCCATACATCCTTCCATTTAATTTTAACGTCTGGCAAAAATTTGAATATAGCAGCGAAGAGAATAGTGATGATCGCCATTGAAACTACAATATCCAATAACCCAAATAGTATAAGTACAGATTCCGATAAATGTATAGACACCCAATTGCTTAAAGCACTCAGGCCAGCAGAAAGTACTAACGATACTAATAATAAGAAGCCGACAACCAGAATGAGGCCAAATGAGAAAAGCCTATCCCGGATAAGTTCAAGAATTTTATGTCGGGTTTTTACTTTTGGTTCAACTTTCCAGATTCTATTGAGCATTTGTTGCAGTTGGTAAAACACACCTGTGGCACCAAAGAGAAGAGTTGTAATGCCTACGATGGAAGAGATGAAGGTTGTTTTAGATTGACTTGCGTTGGTTATAATCGATCCTATGTCCTTGGCGGTATCTCCTCCCAAAATATCTTGTATCTGACCTGTTATCAGCGCGGTTACTTCCGCTTTGTCATAAAAATATCCCGCTAAATTAATAATGATGATGAGCAAACCCGGTAATGAAAAAATTGTGTAAAACGCGATGATGGTACTATTGTTAAATGGGTCGCGAGCCCACCACTGTTTGGTGGTAGCTTTTAATGATATAATGAACTCATTCAATACATCCCTCATTACCTTCACTCTAGCATGTTTGAATGACGACATAAATACTTACAGTTTACTAGTGACTTTCAAAGATCGCTTTTTTGTGTGGATCACAGAAGCCTCATCGATGGAATGAGAACTATGCAAATCGTTGTCTCTTGAAGACAATCCTGAAAGCTTGATATAAAACTTTTTCAATACCTCCAGCTCATCACTTGTTAAGTCTTCCACATCAATTAACCTGTTACTGGCATTTTTCTGGCTGGCTATTAATTCATTGAGTTTCAACTGCACCGCCATCGTATCTTTATTCTGCGATTGCTGAATGACAAAGACCATTAAAAAGGTAATGATGGTAGTCCCTGTATTAATGACCAGCTGCCAGGTATTGGAAAATCCAAAGAAGGGCCCCGTGAAGGCCCATACAATAATCAAAAGGAAGGCCATGACCGATGCCACTGGTCGTCCGGAAATCCGGGTAACTGTATTTGCAAATCGGTGAAAGAATAATTGAAGTGGGGTTGGATGAACCAGTTGCATGAAAAGGAAATTAACAAATCAGAACACAATCTTAGAACGTTTTTGAAAATCCTCTACTCGCCTAACGAAGTTGGAAATCAGCGTATCCGCATATACTCCGTAGGCATCAACCAATGTTCCTCTCTTTCGATCGTCAGTCTCGATCAGATACAAAATGGAATTATCATCCGGATTTGAATTTCCTTCAAAGCGATAGAAGTTAGTAATCCTAATCTCTTCAGGGGTATAAACAGATTTTTCATCTTCTGTGGCAAGACCCTTGTCAATCATCCTAAAATTTTCTGTGTATCCCCGATCCAATGAAGTCTTAATGCATTCTGATAGAGTTGCCATACCTGTGTTCTGTTTTTTATGAAAGCTTTCCGGAATCATGAGTTAACTATTGTTTATTAATAACCTCGTTTATCTAGTTTCAAAATGACAAGCTCCTCTTGAATCAATCTGGACATGATATGAAAATCGGCTGTCTCCATTTTTTCCTCCGTCATTTTTGTTAATACTGTTCCAAAAAGATCGTTGTACAAACTTATTTGAGCATCCTTGTTGAATTTTACATTGGACTTGATATCCAGAAATTCCAGAAAATACTTATCGATTTGATCTTTATTTGCCTTGTAAACCCTGCTTCTGATGGCTTGCACCGCTGCATAGCCAAATGCCATTACCGCAGCGAAAAGTAAAATGATATCCGAATATCGTTCCAGAAAACTTGGATGATCTCGTCTAAGGTAGGCATCGGCTCCTGGGTGTAGGGCGAACAATAAATTATTTATCTTATGTCCCTCATTGATGGATTGATACATCCGATCCAAGGTAAGGAAGTGTACTTTATTTTGATAAATGTAAGAGGCAAGCGTATACACCGCGTTCTCACCTAAGCCGTTTGAGGCAACCAGCAAGGTTTCTGAGCAAACGGTTTTGATATCTTTTGAATCCTTTCTTCCGGGCAAACCGGGTATGGTGATGGGAACTAAGGAAGGGTTATTGATTGTAATAAACTTAATCCAATTCTCATCCAGGCTAAGGGGTTGCCATCCACTCAATTTTAGTTGCGTATGTTGTGGAGCAAAATTGGAAGACCACATATGCCGTATATCACTGTTACTATCAGTAGTAATCGTGTAATTTTTTTCTACTTCTGCCCTATTTAACATACCTTGAAGGCCTCCCTGTGTTTCGCCATCCTCTGTTTCAACTCCAATTGTTTTATGAATGAAATATTTCTCTGGAGAAATATCGGTTGCCGCGGAGTCTTGCCTGGTATAAAAAAACATGGCTCTATCAAATAAAGGGAGGACCGTTCGTAACCGGGTGGCCCTATTACCCAATGCTTCGGCAATGGAAACACTTTTATTCATCACCAGGCATAAATCCGCTTTGCGTGTGGCTACTAAATCTGCTGCTTCCTGTGACGTTTGAACGGTCATCAACTCAATATCAAACCCACCTGTTTCCAGCACTTGTTTGATATGATTGGCTGCTCTCCAATAGGATGCATCGGACTTTGGAACAGCCAACACAAACGTAGTTCTGGGTGTAAGATGATCGCACGCTGCTAACAACAATAAGAGCACAATAATGCCAACGATCGTAATGAGAATACCCGGGATTATGCCACGGTATTTATTTTTCAAATATTGATTCATGGTTATACGAATTAACTACGTCATACTGTCATCACGACCCTGTGCCGTGATGACAGTATGATTTTTTGGGCAACCCCGGTTTATCCAGCTGTATCAACAGCTCTGAGACAATACCAGATGAGGCAAGAAAATGAGCAAGACTTATATGTTCTCAATCACTTTTCTGATTTCCTCTTTTGTTTTACCTAATTTAGTTTGAAGACGACCGTACAATTCATCCTCTTTACCCTTGGTAAAAAGAAGATCATCATCGGTTAGCACTCCATACTTTTGTTTCAATTTACCCTTCACCTCGTTCCAGGTACCTTTTAGTTGTAGCGTATTCATAGTGGTGGTTATACTTTTATTTTGTCGTTGGTGTGATTAATCATTTCCTTTCCTTTTTTAAAAACTTCATCAACACTGGAATTGAACTTGTCTTTTAGCAATTCAATGGAGTCTTCCACTGTTTCTTCCAGACTATTTGCTAATCTGGCCGATCCATTTTTCAATTTTGTACGAGTTCTTTTTCCACTCGTTGGGGCTAACAATATTCCAATGGTTGCACCAATGGCTACAGCCGCCAATAAACCGCCAATCATTCTTTTCGAATCCATAGTCTTTATAATTTAAGATTTCATCATTCGCACACCTTGTGTGAACTGTAGCCATATTAGAAAATAGCATGCCACTGTGTGAACACGGTTCATTAGGCAGCTAAGTGCCTACCGATATTACGAGTTGGGGAATTATTGAGCATTCGCTCGGGCATAAACTCTCACTTTAATTTTCAAATCTTTGTTTCACGTAAAATTCCAAGACAATTAATCCGGCATAAAAATTTCTATCATCGATCCATAATTGATACAGAATTAAATTCGATCCATATGTTACGCTTATCCATCGTTGTGTTACGCTTCTCGCTTGTCGTTCTTGTATTTGCTATGGACGCAGCTATTTTAGCATTTATTGGCCTAGCCTTTGGCTTTCTCTATTCTGGTAAACTTGTGTTCCTTATCTCTCTGTCCCTTTTGGTCATTTCATGTCTCTTCGTGACAGTGGCTTACAAGAAGTATTTGATAGAAAAGGAACACTTACAGGCTGCATGATCAACTTCAAAACAAATTAAATGAAAATGAGTACTCCTTTGAAAACAGCTTTTATTTTGATCCTTCTCGCGGTTATCCTGATGCTCCTTTCGGGTTGCAGGGTAGTTGTTGAAAGACCCGCTAACCCGGAAATACTTTTATTACCATCATCACCCGGTCCCGGCTTTATTTATATCAACGACTCGTGGAGGTGGAACCAC
>JANOQK010000003.1:0-1844 GCA_031414855.1 Bacteroidia bacterium
CGATTGGCTTGATGTGATGGGCAATCAGGCAAAAGAGGTGGAGAAATATGCAAAGGCCAATAAGTTAGCATTTGACGATAAGTATGAACTTATAAAGATAATTGGTTATTATAATTCATTATTTAAATAGTTTAAGCACAAACATTTTTCATGGAAAGACCCCTGATCTTAGTTTCAAACGATGATGGTATCACCTCTACAGGCATTCGTGCTTTAATTGATGTAGTAAAAGAATTAGGTGAAGTGTTGGTAGTAGCTCCTGATAGTCCTCAGTCGGGCATGGGGCATGCCATTACGGTGGGCGATACCTTGCGATTAAATGAGTCTTATATTTTTGAGGGAGTGAAGGCCTATGAATGCTCGGGCACACCAGCAGACTGCGTGAAGATGGCGAGACATTTTGTGTTAAAGGACAATCATCGTCAACCTGATCTGGTAGTGAGCGGAATAAATCATGGAAGTAATACGTCCATCAGTGTCTTGTATTCGGGCACGATGTCAGCCGCCATTGAAGGTGCTATCGAAGGAACACCAGCCATTGGTTTTTCACTATGTGACTATAGCCACAAAGCTGATTTTTCTCACACGGCTGAATACGTGAAAAAAATTGTGAAGCAGGTTTTAGCGAAAGGTCTTCCAAAAGGAACGGCCTTGAATGTAAACATTCCACCAAAGCGCAATGAGAATATAAAAGGCATCCGCATTTGCCGGCAAGCCAATGCCAAATGGGTAGAGGATTTTGATCAACGCTTTGACCCTAACGGTCGCAGTTACTTTTGGATGACAGGCAACTTTGTCAACTTCGACAAAGGAGAAGACAACGATGAATGGGCAATTGCTAATAATTTTGTTTCAGTTGTGCCTTGCCAGTTTGATTTGACAGCTCATCAGGCTATTCCATTCCTGAATGAGGAGTGGGAGATATTGGGGTAAGTGAAGATATTTAATCTTGCCAGAAATCTGGTTTTGTGTTTGTAGCATTCGGTAACAACTCTAAGCAGCTAATCCACCCAAGGCCTGGTCCTGGTGGTCGGGGTGCAAAATCAACCTCGGGCACAATTATAGGAAAGGGAACATCTTCTGGAGTAATGTATTTACTTTTGGTAGATGACCCAGCTGCATAGAATATTCCACTGATGGATGTTGGTGTCCCTGAAACTTGAAAGAAGGTAGTAGGGATTTTTCCGGTGATGGGTTGAAATAAACTACCTGTTGCTTCTTTCTGAGCTTGGATGCTTTTGAAAAAACCGAATGCATGCTTCGTTAAGGTTAACTGCAAAACCTCTACCCGGATTTTATACATAAAAATCCATTCACTCAATGGGATATTATAAATCGATATTCGTTGATAGTCTCCTTTATCGGTAAACAAGTCATCACTTAAAATGGGAGCATTATTAAATATTTTATACCAACACGTGCAGCATTCGCAAGGACCAACCCTTTCAAAGGTTGGCGGAGTATTTCGTGGGGCTGTATTTCGTAAACCTGTGCAGAGCGGCACGATGTTGCATTTTCCTAATTGTTCTGGTATTGGATAACACTCTCCCTTTGGGTAAACATATCGCTCCGGATGTGTAATAGCCTTGAAGGTGCTGGTCATGCTCCACATGTAACGAATATCATTGCGGTCATTTCCACGCCCGTTGACAAAAACATCAAACCCATAACTGGCAACGCCTAAATAATTCTTAGCGGAATTAAAATTATAGTACAAGCTATCAATCTTACCGGGTGTTAAAATCGTATCTGGAATCGATTCGTATACTCGGCCATCCAAGAATTCAATTCGTAATGTATATACTCCCCCAATTCTGCCCTGAGTTGTGCTGGTTTGATAAACA
>JANOQK010000004.1:0-4409 GCA_031414855.1 Bacteroidia bacterium
ATTTTCTTCATCATAATCTCCTTTGGTTAGCGTATCCAGTTTTTTTGTTTCCAGGTCAAACAAGTACAAATGATCTCTCTTCCGTTCCAGGTAGCCTCCGGCATCTGATTTAAAGTGATGACGATCAATCATGATGGGTTTTGCTGATTTCTTTTTATCGGCCTCATCACTAGACTCCTGATCCTGAATGACCAGGGCAATCTTTTTACCATCAGGGTTCCAAACATAATCGCTGATACTGTATTTTAACTCTGTTAGTTTTACGGCCTCCCCGCCTCTTCTATCCATCTTCCAAATCTGTGATGATTTGGTTTCGTAACGGGAAGAAAGAAACGTGAGGTATTTTCCATCAGGAGACCAACGTGGTCTGCTTTCAGCTTCCGGGCTTGCTGTTAGTCGGATTGATTCGCCCCCATTGAAACTTATCATCCAGATATCTGTATCCGCCTTATCCTTTACTGAATCAGGTGTCGATAAAACATAGGCTACCCATTTCCCATCCGGAGATACCTGAGGATCACTAATGGATTTAATTTTATAAACATCTGAAGGATTAACACTTCGTTGGCCAAATAGAAGAGTAGGAAGTGCAAGTACTAGCAATAGGAAGCTTTTCATAATTACAATAGCTTTAAGCCATTAAATTATAAAATTGTGTGGATTTACCTCCTACCGTTCGACAATCCTCAATCTGAAATCACTGCTGTATTTGATTATTTGTAATACAAGTCTAATTTAGTGGCGTAAGCGGGAGTAGCTCAGTTGGTAGAGCGATAGCTTCCCAAGCTATAGGTCGCGAGTTCGAGCCTCGTTTCCCGCTCTTAAATTAACCTTCTTTAGAAAAATATAACATTTTCTTTTCGAAGAAAGTATAGGTCGATACTTCCAGGTGACCTTACTTATTAGGCATAATAACAGCCATGATTAAATAAATCAACAACCCCATACCAAATCCTAAAAAGGCAATCACAAAAAGCAACCGCATCACGGTGGGGTCAATTTCAAAGTAATCGGCAAGGCCACTGCACACCCCAAAAATCTTCTTGTCGCCTTTTGTTAGTTTCTTTACCATTTCCTTAGATTTTAGATATAATAAATTTCAAAGCTAAATTAATAGAAAATAGTGATCGTTAAAGTAGGTCCTTCAAAACTTCTTCAGTGTGTTGTCCAAAATGTGGCGGGGGCAGCAAACTGATAACCGGTAACTGGTAACCAACATCTTTACCTACGAAGTTCTTCACCCCTATCAATCCATCACTCTTAATTAGAAGCTCACCCGCCTCTTTCATTTCAAATACTTCTTTTAAATTCTGAATAACACCGGCCGGAATTTTTTTATGATTTGCCATTTCCAGGAAAACCTTTGAATCCATCTTAACCATTCGCTCCGCCAATAGTCGATTCAACTCTTCCCTGTTTTCCACCCTCAGTGGGTTTGTTAAAAACTTACTCCCCAATGCCTCGTGCCTAATACCCAATACCTGAACCAAATCTTCAAATTGCCTGTCACTGCCTATTGCCAATAAAATTCTCTTGCCATCACTCATTTTGAAAGATTCTCCATACGGAGCAATGTTTGGATGAGCAGAGCCTTTGCGAGTTGGAATCTTTCCTGTCATCAACCAATTTGTTGCCTGATTAGCCAATGACGCAATAGCCGTTTGTATCAATGACACTTCTACTAAACTTCCTTCGCTTGTTCTATCTCTCTTTAATAACGCAAGCAAAAGGCCTTCCTTCAATTGATGCCCTGCCAAAATATCAATGAGCGCAACTGGCATTTTAGTAGGTGACCCATCTATTTCACCATTCAAATCCATGAAGCCAGCTTCCGCTTGTATGACTGCATCATAGCCTACACGATCGTTGTCAGAGCCATAGCCAGTGATTTGTCCGTAGACGAGTTGTTTGTTGTTCATTATTAGTTGTTCGTAAGAAACACCTAATTTTTCAGCATCGCCTGGTTTGTAACTGGCAATGACCACATCTGATTTCGCTGCGAGCTTCCGAACAATTTCTTTTCCCATATCAGAACTTAAGTCAATAGCGATTGACTTCTTCCCCCAATTACAGGAACAAAAGTAAGCGGACAAATCACCTTCCTTCTCACCTGATATCTTCCAGGTTCGGGTGACATCGCCACCACTTTTTAGGTTTTCAACTTTTATAACCTCCGCACCCAATTCGGCAAAAAATTGCCCCACACTGGGTCCGGCCAACACGGAGGCCAATTCTAATACTCTCAAATTTTCAAACATACAGTCACATTAGTTGATGGTTCTGGGTTATTGGTAAAAGTCAATTAACGAATAACTGGCTACGAACAACGAAATTAGAATCATTTGTGCCATTTTTGCGTTCCAAAACGGAAACCTAGTTAAATTCATGAGAATCATTCCATTTCTTCTACTAATAGCCCTTTTTTCAACTTGCTCGACAAAGCCCACTGAAATTAAGCAGGGCATCTGGCGTGGCGTTATCGAATTGCAAGGTCAGCAACTTCCCTTCAATTTTGAGGTAATAAAAGATACCTCTGGATATAAAGTCAACCTCATCAATGCCAGCGAAAAAATTCTGCTCGATGAAGTCAGCATAGTGGAAGATTCCATTGACATGGTGCTCCATATTTTTGATGCCGATCTTAGGGCTAGAATAAATGAAAATTCGTTAGAAGGTTTCTTCTATAAGAATCATGACAAAACGTATAAGCTTCCATTCCATGCAACCTTTGGAGATGACTTCACTTTTGAAAAAACAAGTGAAGATGCTACCGTAGATTTCTCTGGTAAGTATGCTGTGCAATTTGTTTCGGACAAAAAAGACACTGTTGAGTCAGTGGGAATCTTCACGCAAAAAGGCAACTACGTGGAAGGAACATTTCTGACACCAACTGGCGACTACCGCTATCTGGAGGGAAATGTTGTGAACAATAAATTACACCTCAGCACATTCGATGGCAACCATGCCTTTCTTTTCATGGCTGAGATGAAAGAGGACAGCACACTTGTTGGCGATTACTGGTCTGGAAAAAGTGCTCATGAAACCTGGACGGCCGTAAAAAATGAAAATGCTGCAATGCCCAATGCCGAAGCATTGACTTTTCTAAAAGAAGGTTATGACAAAATTGATTTCAGTTTTCCTGACGTGGATAAAAATCTCATCAGTCCATCAGATGAAAAATTCAAGAACAAGGTTTTGATCCTGCAGATCTTTGGCACCTGGTGCCCGAATTGCATGGACGAAACAAAATTTTTAAACCAATGGTATAAAGACAACAAAAATCGGGGAGTAGAGATTTTAGGATTGGCGTATGAACGTAAGGCTGATTTTGATTATGCAAGCGGTCGTGTTAAGAAAATGAAAGCCAAACTGGGTGTGGAGTATGATTTTGTGATTGCGGGAACAGACGATAAAGAAAAAGCCTCTGAAACATTGCCGATGCTAAATAAAGTGCTGGCCTTCCCTACTACTATCTTTATTGGTAAGGATGGAAAAGTAAAACACATTCGCACAGGATTTGAGGGGCCAGGTACAGGAATCTATTACGAGCAGTTTAAAGAACGGTTTAATCAGGTTGTCAGTGAACTTTTAGCAGAGGATTTAACTTTAAAATAAGCCTCGAGCTCTAGCTACTAGCCTCTAGTCGCTTTGACTCGTAGCTAAAAGCTAGTGGCTAGAAGCTTTATCACATGAAAAAGAGAGTAGTTGTCGGTTTATCGGGTGGAGTAGATTCCAGTGTAACAGCATACCTATTGAAAGAACAAGGGTATGAGGTCATTGGTATGTTTATGAAAAACTGGCACGATGACTCTGTGACCATCAGTAACGAATGTCCCTGGCTTGATGACAGCAACGATGCCATGATTGTGGCTCAACAACTCGGCATACCTTTTCAGGCGATTGATCTCAGCAAAGAATACAAAGAGCGCATTGTCGATTACATGTTTGCCGAATACAAACGGGGAAGAACACCTAACCCAGATGTGCTTTGCAATCGCGAAATAAAATTCGATGTCTTCTTAGATGCCGCTTTAAAGTTAGGGGCTGACTTTGTGGCTACTGGTCATTATTGCCGCAAGGGCGAAATCAATAAAGATGGCAAAACAGTTTATCAATTGTTGGCCGGCAAAGACCCGAATAAAGATCAAAGCTATTTTTTATGTCAGCTTAAGCAAAGCCAACTTTCAAAAGCGCTTTTCCCTATTGGTGAATTGTTAAAATCAGAAGTGCGCGATATTGCTAAAAAAGCTAACCTTTCTACAGCTGACAAAAAAGATTCTCAGGGATTGTGCTTTGTTGGAAAAGTTCATCTTCCCGATTTTTTACAACAACGTCTCGAACCAAAAAAAGGAAAAGTAATTGAAGTGCCATTTGATTCTGCTGTTTTCAAAAATGGTTTTGCCGATGAT
>JANOQK010000005.1:0-3673 GCA_031414855.1 Bacteroidia bacterium
GGACTTCCAATTCTTTTTCCTTTTAAGGAGTTCCTCATCGGATACGTTAAGTAGTAAGGAACGATTCGGAACATCCAGGCTTATGATGTCTCCGCTTTGAACAACAGCATTCTGGTTTTAAAAAATGTGGGGCCTATTGGCTATCCAGGGATGCCGGAAGTGGGGAATATGGGAGTACCAAAAAAACTACTTGCAAAGGGCATTCATGACTTGGTTAGAATTTCTGACGGTAGGATGAGTGGAACTGGCTTTGGAACAGTTATTCTTCATGCATCGCCTGAAGCGGCATTAGGTGGAAACTTTGCTGTCGTTCAAAGTGGTGATATCATCAATCTCGATGTTCCAAATCGCACATTGAAACTTGAAGTCTCCGATGAAGAACTTCTAAAACGAAAAAAGAATTGGAAGGCAACTCACAAAAAATACGATCGTGGGTATGTGCGGCTGTATCAAGAGCATGTCGAACAAGCTCACCTTGGAGCCGACATGAATTATTTAAAGGGAGGATCGGGTAGTGAGGTGTCAAGAGACTCTCATTAGTATGCCTATTTTTTTGCATTTTTGTACATGCATGATTTTCTAACGAATAAGCTGCCAGAAGTAAAAAATCTGCTTAAGCGATATCAGGTCAAGAAAGCGTATGCCTTCGGATCGGTATGTACTGATCGCTTTACAGAAAAAAGTGACATTGACTTACTCATCTCGTTCGAAGATGGACTTGATCCACTTGTACAAGGAGAAAACTGGTGGAGCCTATACTACGGTTTACAAAAACTAACAGGCCGCGACATTGACCTGGTAACAGATCATAGTCTTAAAAATCCATACTTTATTAAAGTTGTTAATAAGACAAAGACAACCATCTATGAGTGACGAAGTGAAAAAATATCTCACAGATATTTTGGAGTCAATTATAGCAATTGAAGAATACTTGGGTAAAGATCGAAACTTTCATATTTATAACAACACACGTCAACTCCGGGATGCAATAGAAAGGCGATTGGAAATTATTGGTGAAGCGACTAATCGTATATTGAAGTTGAACTCCAATCTTAAAATTACTCATGCCAGACGGATCGTTGATCTTAGGAATAAAGTAATACACGGTTATGACACCGTGAGCAACGCAACAATCTAGGCTGTGGTCGTTAACGATCTACCTACTCTAAAAGAGGAAATAGAAAGTCTTTTGAAAAAATAGCACGGTGAAAATTTTTCAAAATAAAGTAGCTATAGTAACGGGTGCCGGCCAAGGCATTGGACTTGAAATCTGTCGTCAACTAGCTGCACAGGGTGCACGGGTTGTGCTTAATGATATTGAAAAATCATTGGCCGAAGAGGCCGCCCGTTCGATTCAAAAAGAACATGGCAATTGCATTCCGTTTCCAGGAGATTGCAGCGATGTCTCTTTCATTCAACAAATGGTGGATGAAGCGGTGAGGCAATTTGGCAAACTTGACATTGCGGTTGCGAACGCAGGCATTACTTTATTTGGCGATTTCTTTGACTATAAGCCTGAAGACTTCAATCAGGTGATGAAGGTAAACCTTTGCGGCAGTTTTTTTTTAGCACAATGCGCTGCACAACAAATAAAGGAACAACAATCAGGAGGGAGTATTCTATTTATGTCATCGGTTACAGGCCACCAGGCGCATAAAAATTTGGCTGCGTATGGGATGAGCAAAGCTGCTTTAGAAATGTTGGCCAAAACTCTTGTCCTTGAATTGTCTCCTTATCAGATTACGGTAAATGCCATCGCGCCTGGCGCCACCATGACGGAACGCACCGCTCATGATCCCGATTATGAAAAAACATGGTCCCGAATTACACCGATTGGTAAACCAGCTTCAACTCAAGACATTGCCAATGCAGCCTTGTTTTTAGTATCACCTCAAGCTAGTCACATCACTGGTCAATCGCTTGTGATTGATGGCGGGTGGACGAGCGTAAGTCCTTCGCCCTATTAGTCAATCTCATTTAAATGACAATCGCCTCCCTACAAGAGATCAAAAAAGAATTACGCACGCTTGATCAGGAGACTGTTGAAGCTCTTTGCAATCGCTTGGCTAAATACAAAAAAGAAAACAAGGAACTCCTTAACTATCTTCTTTTCGAAGCACATGATGAACGCGCCTATATCGAAAATGTAAAAGAAGAAATCAAAGAATTGTTTAAAACAATTCCTTCCTCGAACGTATACCTGATCAAAAAAACACTTCGAAAAATTCTCAGGTTTACTAATAAGCAGATAAAGTATTCCAGCCTAAAACAAACAGAACTAGAACTCCGGGTATTTTTTTGTACAAAAGTAAAAGAGGCAAAAATTCCTTTAACATCTGGCACCGTGCTATTCAATCTTTATCACATGCAACTTAAAAAAATTGCGGCCACTCTAACCAAATTGCCAGAAGATCTTCAAGCTGATTATGAACGTGAACTGAAACAGATTTTATCCTAAGCATGAAAGAAAAACAACCTAACAATCCGCTCCATGGCAAAACACTTGAAACGATACTCGTGTTTTTAATTGATCGTTATGGGTGGGAAGGATTGGGTGATCGCATCGACATCAATTGTTTTCGGTTCGACCCCAGTATTAAGTCAAGCTTGACCTTTCTAAGAAAAACTCCGTGGGCCAGAAAAAAAGTGGAGGATCTTTATGTGGATTCTTTGAGATAATATTATTGCAGCGGACAGCACTAGAGTCTTGCCTTAAATAATTTTCAATGCTAGATCATAAAAAAGGTGGCCCGAAAGCCACCCGATAATTTTAATCAACCCTTATTTTTTCTTACCACCGCCAAAGAAAAATCCTGCTTTGATTCCAAGGTAACTGTTCTTGCTTTCTGATGTAACCGAAGTAACAGTTGAGCCTGCGACTATTAGTGCTGTTGATTTTGTAGAAGGCACTATGTTATATTCCAGTTGCATAGTGAAGTGGCCAACATCAAAACCAAATCTTGGATAGAATCCGAATTTGTTAGAGGCTACACTTACCGAAGAAGTAGAGGTTGTACTTGTGGTAGAAGCCTTTGCAGAAGCAATCGTATAAATTCCAAATCCAAGCCCGGCAAATGGACGGAAACTATTGTTAGAAAAATAATACTGGCCATTGACGGTATAAGATCCATTAGCTGTAACTTCCAAATCAACTGTAGTACTTGCAGAGGTTCCTGAAATATCAACGCCTCTGGCCATAATAGCACTTTCCAATCGCAAGCCTACTGCAATTTTATCATTGACCCGGTAAGACGGTTCCAGATAAAAAAGCACTCCGCCTTTTGCTCCACTTCCGCCAGGCGATGCATAACCCAGGCCTATTCCTACTTTTACAGGTTTGTAATCTTGTGCTTGCACAGATATTGCAGCTACTGTAATTAACAATAGAAGTTGAATTTTTTTCATTTTTATTTTGGTTTTAATTCATGTAAAACATAATAAAGAACCTTATAGCATATGACCAAATATATTTTGCAAATTAACAAAGGCATTATTAATTTTTAATGACGTTGTCACATAGTCCTGATATTGAATCCCGAAAACCACACAATATGGTAAAGATTTTAACGTGATGAATTTTCACACCAAAAAGTAGAAGTGTAAATGAGTAACCATATCCAGACTTCTATTAAAAAACAAAACCCCGAACTAGTCGGGGTTTTTAAATAAAAAA
>JANOQK010000006.1:0-4495 GCA_031414855.1 Bacteroidia bacterium
ACAAATGAGCGACTCACTGGTGACAATCTGGTTTGAGTCAGTAAGTCCTCTATCTCTGCTTTAGATTTAAAAGTATTTGAGTAAGGAGCGAAATCATTCGTGATATACTGGTAGCGGGTGTCTGTAGGAAATAGGCTTACAATTTCTCTCACAAAACCAATCCCTGCATCTAACGCCCGCACCTTGTCTTCCACCTGTGCCGACATGCTGTACGAATTATCCAAATAGATCACCATGTTCTTTCCACTTGTCATTTGATCACGTGCCGGCAGAAAAGGCTGAGCAAATGCGAATACTAAGAAAAGCAGAAAAAGCAATCGTGAAGCCAATACCAAATATTGCTTAAGCTTTCTCTTTTGGGTGGTTTCTTCTTTTACTTGTTTGAGAAACCGTGTGTTAGAAAAATAAACACGGGTAGTTTTTCTGAAATTAAAAAGATGAATGATGATGGGGATGGAGAGGGCTGAAAGGGCCCAAAGAAATTGCGGAAAAACAAAATTCATCTGTACAAAGCTAATCCGGTTTAACGGATTAATGCCGCAATGGATTATATTTTTTGATGAATGGATTCAAAAAAATACCCAGCTGAACTTGGTTTTCAATCGTATAGCAATGGGTTCCGAAAAGGATAGAAAATTGCAAATAAAAAAAGGCCACCGAATGGCAGCCTTTCTTATCCATTATCAATCTGGATGCTAGCTTTGTTTAGCGCCCAACATCAAGAAGTCGTTAACATTTATTTCGGTCACGTATTTCTTCTCGCCTTTGTCGGTTTCATAATCGCGATGCACGAGTTTGCCCTCTACACATATCTCCATACCTTTCTTCAGGTACTTGCCAGCTACATCTGCAAGCTTGCCCCAGATCACAATGTTGTGCCATTGCGTATCTTCTACTTTCTCTCCTTTTTGATTCTTGTAGGAGTCTGTAGTAGCAATTGAAAACCATGCTTTTTGGTTGCTGCCAAAAGTTTTTACTTCTGGGTCTTTACCTAGTCTACCGATCAGGTTCACGCTGTTTCTTAAGCTTTTCATAATAATAGTGTTTAAATTGTTTTACATTTTTTTCCAACCGCTTCGTTGCGATTGGTGATACAAAGGTGACGGACGAAAGATGCCTCAGTCGTTTATTAATCAGTTACTTTCGGTTATATTCGTTTGTAAACGTTTGTAGATGGAAACAAAACCCTCAAAAAAGGCTGAAATCGAACAAAAGGTATGTTTGGAGTGTGGCTCAAAAATTATTGGTCGTGCCGACAAAAAGTTTTGTTCCGATCAATGTCGGGTTTCTCATAACAATCGGCTCAACAGCAACGAGACTAATTTTATGCGAAATGTGAACAATGTATTGCGCAAAAACCGCAGAATTTTGATCGACCTGAATACGACCGGAAAATCAAGAGCTTCACGCGAGAAGCTTCAGGAGAAAGGATTTGATTTTAGTTTGTTCACAAGCACCTACATTACAAAAGAAGGATCGGTCTATCACTATTGCTATGAACAAGGATATTTGCAAGTAGATAAAAACTGGTATTTGCTAGTGGTTAAAAAAGAAACGATTTGATCTAAACGATTTGATTTATGGAAACCCGAACTAAAAAGAAAAGCTCAAATGCAAAGAGATTAAAGTTTGAGAGAAATGAAAGAGTTGCTGTTCTGCCTGGCCGCAAAACACCAAAGGGCAACAAATATGCTGTAACGAATTATGGCCGGGTGATCAGCTACACAAGTATTCCAGTGGAGGGCATACTGTTGAAGCAGGGAAAAATTAGAAAATATTCCGGAGCATCAGTAGGAGGCCAAACTTTTTTAGTGCATCGTCTGGTGGCCATGCAATTTGTTAGAAAACAAAAACCCAATCAGCGGTTTGTTATTCACCTGGACTATGATAACAGTAATAATCACTTTAAAAACCTAAAATGGGTTAATCGAGAAGAGATGGAAGCCCACCAGCACAAAAATCCACATCCAGCAAAAAGAGGGAACCAGAAATTAACAGTTGGAGTGGTGAAAAAGATTAAGCTAAAAATTCAGGAAGGAAAAATGACATTAAAAATGATGGGCAAGCAGTTTGGGATAACAGATATGCAAGTCCATCGAATTAAAA
Organism: Bacteroidia bacterium; assembly: GCA_031414855.1. GTDB lineage: Bacteria > Bacteroidota > Bacteroidia > Cytophagales > Cyclobacteriaceae > ELB16-189. The sequence goes on from JANOQK010000006.1 coordinate 2,107, forward strand.
CTGGTGAAAACTGGGGTTATGTAAAAATCTAAAAAGCAATTCATGAGCAACTGGTCTTTAAAAGGGAAGAAAGCATTAGTCACAGGTGGCACAAAAGGAATCGGACTTGCTATCGTGAAGGAGTTTCTGGAGTTGGGTGCAGATGTGCTAGCGGTGGCACGTGACACAAAATCCATTCAAGGCAAATTAAAAAACTCGGCACAGCTATTTGTCTTGGATGGTGATGTAACCAGTTCTGTTTTCCGCCAACAAATAATTCAGAAAATAACCGCGAACTGGGGCAAGTTGGATATACTGGTAAATAACGTGGGGACAAATGTTAGAAAAAAATTTGTCGACTATTCGGAAGAAGAGTATCGTCAACTCTTTGAAACGAATTTATTCAGCCTCACAGAGATTACAAGACTCGCTTTTCCATTGTTGCAAAAATCCACTAAGGCTAGTGTGATCAACATGGCCTCTGTGGCAGGAACATTTGATGTGCTTTCTGGACCACCATATGGAATGACCAAAGCTGCTATCATCCAACTTACTCATCATCTTGCAGTGGAGTGGGCGCCATTTAACATCCGTGCAAATTCAATTTCTCCCTGGTATATCGATACGCCACTAACTGCTCCAATCATGAATAATGAAGAACGCATGAAAAAAATTATTGACCGAACTCCACTAGGCCGCGTAGGTCAACCAGAAGAAGTCGCTAGCCTTGCTGCGTATTTGGCAATGGATAGCGCCAGCTATATTACTGGACAAAATATAATGGTGGATGGCGGAATGTCAGTGAAGGGTCTTTAGTTTATTCAGTATATAAGAAAGCTTCGAAGACTATGAATGAAGTGGCGTTACCTATGGATTCAGAAAAACGTCTTTACAATCTTGCTTATTGGCTTGCCATTTTCACTATTGTATATAATCTGGCCGAGGGAGTTGTTGCTACCTGGCTTGGTTATGAAGATGAAACATTAGCGCTTTTTGGTTTTGGTGTCGACAGTTTTATTGAAATGATTTCAGGTATGGGTATCGTGTATATGATCACACGGATCCGTAAAAATCCTGAAAGCCACAGAAGTGAGTTTGAAAAGACCGCTTTACATGTTACGGGTTTTTCATTTTATTTTCTGGTTGCGGCTCTTACAACTTCAGCTTTGCTCAGCATCTACACTGGTCACAAACCTACGACTACATTTTGGGGAGTTGTCATCTCTTTAATCTCCATTGTAATAATGTTGGGTTTGATTTATGGAAAAATTAAAACAGGCAAAGAGCTTCATTCAGATGCTATACTGGCCGATGCCAACTGTACCAAAGTTTGCATTTACATGTCGTGTGTGTTGTTAGCCTCAAGTGCTATTTACGAAGTTACCGGCTTCGCTTACGCGGATGCGATTGGCACCTTAGGGCTTGCCTGGTTTTCTTTTAAAGAAGGACAGGAATGTTTTGAGAAAGCAAAAACAGGAAAAGATTGTGGGTGTGATCACTAAACTATAAATCTACTATGAAGCCCATCGTTCAGATATCACTTGATCTTACTCAACTCGATGAAGCACTTGAGACAGCAATGATGGCCATGCGCGCTGGTGTTGATTGGCTTGAGGCTGGCACGCCCTTCATTTTGGCAGAAGGATTACATGGAGTCAAGAGACTCCGCGAGGCATTTCCAAACGCGCCTATTGTGGCAGATCTTAAAACAATGGACGGTGGCTATCTCGAAGCCGAGATGATGGCGAAGGCTGGCGCCACGCATGTGGTGGTCATGGCGCGCGCTCATGAAGAAACAATAAAATGTGTCGTGAAAGCAGGAAAAGATTATAACATAAAAGTGATGGGTGATAACCTCGGTTGCCCCGATATGGTAGAAGCCGCCAAATGGCTAGAAGATTTAGGATGCGATTACATTGTGCACCATATTGGATATGATGAACGCAGGGGAATTGCAGCGCGAGGAAAGCGCATGCCAAGTCCACTTGATCAGCTTCGTGACGTTGTGCAGGCAGTAAGAATTCCAGTGCAAGCAGTTGGTGGTTTAAGTCTTGAACAGGCAATTCGTTGTCCGGAATATGGTGCGCCTCTAGTTGTTCTTGGTGCACCTTTAACAATTGATGCCGATGCATTTAAGACTGCAAGTGGTGATTTGGAAAGTTCTCTTCGGCTGATTTGCCAAAAGATTCATGCGTATGGAGATGTTGTCATTGGAAAACAATAGATTAGGTGACTGTATGCGTCAAGACATCTTTGAGGTGTTAGACGCCTCATAAGCGGTGGAAATTTATCAACCTTACTTTCGTCATTTATACTTAAAAACGTAAAAAATCGTAACACATGGGGTCACAAATAAATTCTGCAGCTGTTGTCAACTTTGCTCCTGAAAAAGGTTCCGTTGAAATTCGTG
>JANOQK010000007.1:0-2974 GCA_031414855.1 Bacteroidia bacterium
CCTGTAAGTAAAGCTTCTAAAAACTAGGAATATGAATTGGGGAAAAGGGATTGTGGTATCGTTTGTTCTGTTTGCCATTTTTATTGGCACGTTGGTAACTGTTTGCGTTCGTCAGGACGTCAATCTGGTTTCCAAAAATTATTATTCTGAGGAATTGGCTTACCAACTACAGATTGACCGCCTCAACAACACTACTAAACTTGAATCAAAGCCAACTATTAAGGTGGTAGGGCGCGCAATAGAAGTTCAGTTCAATCAGTTTAATGTTTTAGATAAAGGAGAAATTAACTTATTCCGTCCGTCTGACGTAAGTTTGGATAAACGATTCAAGCTCATCAATTCTGATGGAACCACTCAGCAATTTGACGTGAGTTCTTTACAAGGTGGCATGTATCGTGTAAAAATGAATTGGTCTATGAATGGCAAAGAGTATTATATGGAAGATATGATAACACTATAAGCATGTGGGTCACGGCTATTATTATAGGATTTGCTGGTAGTTTCCATTGCTTAGGCATGTGCAGTCCGTTGGTCATGGCCGTATCATCCATAAGCACTCCGTATTTTGCCAATCGTTTAATCTACAATGTTGGAAGAATTTTAAGTTATGGAATACTAGGTGCGATTGTGACCACATTCGGCTCGCTCTTTCAGTTTTCCGGATTTCAAAATATCCTAAGCATCGGATTAGGTGGTGTGCTTATCGTCTTCGGACTGGCGGGGATTAGTCATATCCGGATTCCTTTTGTTTCCACACCACTTCAATCAATTACATCGGGTTTAAAGAAGTTGTTCTCCAAATTTCTGGAGCGAAAGACATTCCTATCCCTGGCAGCTATGGGTATGCTTAACGGGCTATTGCCATGTGGCTTGACCTATCTGGCATTAACCTATTGCCTTACCTTGGCAGATGCAACTAGTGGATTTCTCTTCATGCTTATTTTCGGTGCAGGTACATTACCCGTCATGTTAGGATTTACTTCTGTTATACAATTACTGATAAGTAAATTCAACTTTCGAAAAATTACAACCGTGATGATGATTACTCTGGGAACACTATTAATAACAAGGAGTTTATATACCCATTATCATGAAAATGCCATCCCTTTGGCTTCCGATAATGTTGTCATTTGCAAGTGATCTTTTACTGCATAATCTGCTATCCAAATAGAGGTCTATACTTCTTCTTTTAAATGAAGGCAATCCTTGCCAATTCGAGTGGGGAAATAATGCCCTCGTGTGTGTATTTTTTCTGCTTTATGATTGCAATCATAAGCGAATTCTCACGGAACTTTCATTTTTGGCACGTATTCAACGAATGAAGAAAAGAATCAACATGCCCTCATTTTTGCTTGATAGCTGCTCTATCTGGAATCCGCTGCTGGAGGCCTTTTCAGGTAAAATCATTTTTGGTACTGACAATCGTCATGTTTTGAACAAGGAGGGCGAGGTACGTTTACGGGTCTCAAAAATCAGAATCATGATTCCTCTGGATGTCTTAAGTAAGTATGGAGCTAAAGAGATTATCTTAAAGAAAGATGATGTCATTTTCCGTGAAGGCGATGAAGCTTTGAATTATTTCCAGATCCAGAAGGGCTCTGTTAAAATGATCACCAATAGTGAGGAAGGGCAGGAGTTTATTCAAGGAATTTTCAAAGCGGAGGATAGTTTTGGCGAGCCTCCGTTGTTTTGTTCCTTCCCATATCCAAGCGCAGCAGTTGCATTAGTGCCAACGGTGATTGTGAAACTCAGCAAAGTAAATTTTCTTCTCCTGCTAAAGGAAAATTTTGAAATTCACCTTCGCCTCGATGAGATTTTATGCCAACGCTTGAAGTATAAATCCATGATCCTCTCTGAGATTTCATTTTATGATCCGGAACATCGCATCATGAGTTTGCTTAAATATTTGAAGGAGGATTCATCACGTAATACGTCCAGCAAGAATGGGATGACAAGATCTAATCATTCGTATGTGGTTCCCTTTACACGCCAACAAATTGCTGATATGAGTGGCTTGCGAGTTGAAACGGTTATCCGCACTGTAAAAAAAATGGAAAGTGATGGCAAACTTCAATTAGACGGCCGAAAAATAAAATTGTAACTTCAGAAGAAAACCCAAAAACTATGAAATACCTATATATTGCCGCCATTGTCCTTCTTGCATTTGCCTGCGCACCAGATAAACCGAAAAGCTCTGAAGAGTTTCCAGACCAACCATCTACAAGGTCTGCTGTAGAAGATGTGATCAGCGATCCTACAAAAGGCATTGGGGCAATTAAAAATGTAACTCTTAAAACGCCTCTTGAACTGGATCGTGTGGGAAGAGGGCTTTCTATTTACGATATGAAATGCGGTGCATGTCATAAACTTACCGATCAGCGAGTGGTAGGACCAGGCTGGAAAGATATTACTAAGCGCAGACAGCCTGAGTGGATCATGAATATGATTACGAATGTAGATGTGATGTTGGAGAAAGACCCTGAAGCACAAAAGATGCTTGAGTTATGCCTGATGCGCATGCCTAATCAAAACATGTCAATCGGTGATGCACGTGATGTACTTGAATACATGCGTCAAAATGATGGTGAGAAATAGAGTATTATTTTAAAATGAAACCAAATGGCTTAACTATAATTAATAAAAAAAATGAAAACGTTACTAAAATCGGTTGCCCTGCTGCTCATAGTTGCACCAACCTTTATCTTCAATAGTTGCAAGCCCAAGGGTCCGCAAAGCGCGATTGTGGGTGATGCAGCTTCTAAAGTGTATGTGGCCCCCGGCAAATACGATGAGTTTTATAATATCGTATCAGGAGGCTTCAATGGCCAGATGGCCATCTACGGAATTCCGTCTGGGCGGTTATTTAAAATACTACCGGTTTTTTCTGTATTCCCTGAAAGCGGCTATGGCTATAGCGAAGAAACAAAGCCGATGTTAAATACATCACATGGTTTTGTTCCCTGGGATGACTTGC
>JANOQK010000008.1:0-4533 GCA_031414855.1 Bacteroidia bacterium
ATTTTTGATTGTTGAGCATAACCAATGCTTGAAAGTAAAAGAAGACAAACTAAAGTCTTCATCCGTTTTTGAAAAGCAGCGAGCATGTTGGAGTCAATTTTTTTGTCTATTAAAAGTTTTCATCGTGAATAGCAGTACTAAAAACATGGAATAAGCTTTGGTAGCATGGCTACGCCAACGTAATCTTTTTGAAATCCTTTATGCTTATCTCCACAGAAGTACCTCCTTGAGAAACAATTTTGATCTCCGCCTTCAGCTTCCGCATCAATGAATTGACCATGCTAAGCCCAAACGATTGACTGGATTTTTTTGAATCATCCATACCCACACCATCGTCTTTTACTAGTAGCAAAAGCTCATTCATTGTATTCTTTAAAGAAATCAAAATCGTACCATTCCTTTGCTCTGGGAATGCATACTTCATGGAGTTGCTAACCAATTCATTAATAATGAGGCCAAGCGGAATAGCAGAATCTACATCCAGCAAAATATTTTCCGATTCAATTCTCACTTCCACTTTTTCTGTATCCAAACCATAAGAAGAAGTAAGGCTGCTCACCAGCCGGCTGATATAGTCATTCATCTCCACTCCGGATATGGTGTCCTCCTGATAAAGTTGCTCGTGAATGAGTGACATCGACTTGACACGATTTCTGCTTTCACTGATAGCGCCTTGTGCTGCCGAATCGCTTGCCCCCAGGCTTTTGGATTGCAAACTCAACAAACTTGAAATGATCTGGAGATTATTCTTTACCCGATGGTGGATTTCCTTCAGAAGAGTCTCTCGTTCGTGCAGGGACTTTTCAATGATTTGATTTTTCTCTGAAAGCAAGGTGTTTGACTTCTGTTTTTGACGATACAAATAGAAAATCAAAATAGCCAGAGCTAGAAGCGAGGCAACCAATACCATTAGGAAATTGCGCTGGCTGTCCTTCAATTCATTTTCCTTATTTAACACTGCAATAGCGGCATCCTTTTTCTCTACATCATAAGCCGCCTGCATTTGCGCTACCTTTTTATTATTATCTTCGGTCATCAACCTGCCATTGGTCTCAACAAATTGCGTTAATGTTTGGTAAGCTTCTTCATATTTTTTCATGCCTGCTTGCGCTATTGCCAGGCTGTGAAAGTTTTTTGATTGCCACACTGAACTAGTTAGTGTTGCAAATATTCTGTTGGCTGAATCGGCATGAGCTAAAGCCAACGGAAATTTCCTCCACTCATTATATAATCCCGATATATTATAATGAATGATGCCAATAGCACGCTTTCTTCCAACCTTGCGCTGAATTTTCATACCATTCTTGAAGGCCATTTCTGCCGAATCATATTGCTTCGTGTTTGTATAATACATGCCATAATTTAGCCAGGCAGTATATAATTGTTCAACATCATCCGTTTGAGAGGCGTGACTCATTTGTTCTTGAATTGCCAATCTGGCCTCTGGTAATCTTTTCAACTCCAAATAAGTAGATGATATGCGATTAGAAGCAAGTGCCAACCAGTACTCCTGGCGTACCTTGGGACCGCCCATTCCTTGAGCAATTTCTTTGGACACATTGAAATATTTAAGCGCAGCGCTGTCATTACCCATCACATGGTAACAATCACCAATGCCGTTGTTTATATTGATCCGGGTATTGTAAGCAGTTGGCTTCACATATTGCAACGCCCTAAAAAATGAGTTAATCGCAAGGTTTAAATGATTAGCTTCCGTAAGATGGAAGCCATCATCATGAAGCGCGGTGGCCAGGTCAGACGAATCTTTTGTGATATTAGCCTGCTCAACCTCTTTTTTCACATAGAAAACTGTTGAGTCTTTGTTACCCTGCAATCGAAATGCAAAAATCAGATAGTTGTACATTTTAAAAATCTTGCGTTGCTCATTTTCCTTCCGAAAAAAACCTAATGCCTTTTGATAGGCCCATATTGAGCTATCGGCCTTTCTCTTGTAATAGTATGCATTGCCCATTTGCTCATAAGCCAACCCCTCACCAATACCATATTCAGAATTTTGAGATTCATTTAACATCCAGTGGCTTAGCTCCATCACCACATCAGGCATACTGCGCTGAAGAGTTTCAGAGGCCTGATACCAGATTTCAATTTTCTCGGTCAAGGAATTTGATTTATCAGGCAATACCTTCAGGCTGTCCAGTATTGATTCCTGCTTTTGTTGACCGTATACGAATTGAATGGCTGACATCAAAGCCAAACAAAAGCTGATTGCTAGTTTTAAATTGATTTGCATTTTCCCCGATGATTCAGAGAAATTTACGCTTAATCCGAATGGATGCAAAATGGATTCATGGCAGGCGAATGCCAGGTGCGAAAATAATAAGGTGTTTAACTCTACTTAATTCCTCATGCATTGCCTGTTTCTGGCACTTCCCAAAAACCCAGGATTGGTTTCATCAGAATTAAACATATCTTCCTTATCAAGAATGACAGATGGGTGCGTTGTGAGGAAGCCATTCCTGCGTTAAGCACGAACTACACCAATCCAAAATAAATTATGAAAACACAAAACTACCCTGTGCAAAAGAGGAATGGGATTCCATTTTTGATGTTGTTCTTGTTTGTCTTTGTTCAAACGTTTTCGTTTGCACAAAGCGCTCCACAAGTATTCGCGCTTACTACACTGCAGAAAGTGAGCAACAGCGCTGAGTTTGAAAAGCTCATGAAAGAAAACTGGAAGCCACTGCATCAGCTGCGAAAGCAAAACGGAAAAATTACAAATTGGGCACTTTACCGCGTGCACCTAACCGGAGCCACCGATGAGTATAACTATGTTTCGGTCATGTACTTCGATTCGTTTGTGAAAACCGAAGCCAATGATAATTACCTGGAGTTGATGAAAGCGGCTAATCCGAAGGCTGACGCAGCTGCTATCATAGCCAAAACCCAAAGTGTTCGTACCATTATGCGTCAGGCTATTTACGGCCGGGTGGATGGCACTACTCCAAAAGCAGGAGCAGCCCCAGCCAAGTATATTGAAATTGACTTTATGAAAGTAACACCCGGCATGGGTGCTGAATATGTTCGCTCCGAAAAGGAAGATTGGAAACCTGTACACCAGGCGCTAGTAGATGGAGGCCAGCGTGTAGGATGGACGCTGTGGGGGTTAGCAATGCCAGGTGGCACAGCCAACAATCATGATTATGTTACCTCCAACGTTTTCTCCAGCTACGATCAGTTTTCAAACCAGGATTATGAGGGTGCCTTTAAGAAAGCCCATGCTGGAAAAGATGCTAACGCTATGATGGAAAAGACCGGGAAATCGCGTGACCTGGTAAAGAGTGAGCTATGGGAATTGGTGATGACGCTCAATTAACCAAAAGCCTTCAGTCAGCAGCATAGGACTTTCCTTTCTGCTGACTGAATTTCTTCTGAACAGACTCGACTGACAGTTATTGAACATACTCCACAGTTCGTTTAATAGACTCCTTTCTGATTCAATATCACACTTGCATAGTGCTCCTATACAATTGGCCGATCCAACATCACTAGTGCACAGTGCTCCCACACAATAGACCGATCCAACATCATAATTACATGGTGCTCCCACACAGTTGACCGATCCAATATCATAATTTCTTGGTACTCACACACAGTTGACCGATCCCTCATTAGTATTACATGGTGCTCCTGCACAGATGACCGATCCAGCATCACCATTGTACGGTGCCCACACACAATCGACCGATTCAATATCATAAATGTTCCTGGCAAAAGCGTAATGTCTGGTGTCAGAAAAGACTTTCGGGTAAATTATTCCAGAATTTTTCCCGAGTAAAAAATAATTCTATTATCCGCCCAGAATCCAACCCCAGGTTTTATCTTGCGGGCGATGGATAGTTTTGTTGTCTCAGCGCGTAAGTACAGGCCGTTAGGTTTTGATGAAGTGGTAGGCCAGGAGCACATTACTACCACGCTGAAAAATGCTATCGACAACAACAAACTGGCTCAGGCACTCCTTTTTTGTGGTCCACGAGGCGTAGGAAAGACAACGTGTGCCCGTATTGTCGCTCGTATGATCAACGGCTTTGAAGAAAAAGCCGAGGTAAACTCACTGAATATTTTTGAATTGGATGCCGCTTCTAATAATTCGGTCGAAGACATCCGCAATCTCATTGACCAGGTGCGTTATCCACCTCAATTCGGCAAGTACAAAGTCTATATCATTGACGAGGTGCACATGCTTTCCAACTCTGCCTTCAATGCTTTTTTGAAGACGCTGGAAGAACCACCTTCTTACGCCATTTTTATTTTGGCGACTACCGAGAAGCATAAAGTAATTCCTACCATTCTTTCACGCTGCCAGATTTTTGATTTCAACCGGATTCAGGTTTCTGATATTGCCAGACAACTTAAAAAAGTTGCCGACCGGGAAAAAATAAAAGTAGAAGAAGAGGCACTTCACCTGATCGCTCAAAAAGCAGACGGTGCTTTGCGCGATGGTCTTTCCATTTTTGATTTGATGGTCACGTTTTCTTCCGGAAAGGAAGTCACCTTCAAAGATGTGATCAACAA
>JANOQK010000009.1:0-12538 GCA_031414855.1 Bacteroidia bacterium
CTAAAATTCTTGATTTTGGATTTGTGATTTTAGATTCCGAGGCTACCAAATCCCAAATCTCAAATCTCAATTCTCAATTCTTAATTCTTAATTCTTAATTCTTAATTCTATGCTGTTTGCTCTTCCTTCTTCCCTATCACATTTTTAATAAGTCCTTGCACAAGGTCATGATGGTTGGCAAGCACAAAATAGAAATCTACTAAATTAATTTTGAAGAGGACTGTTTGTTCCAATGCCTCTACCTCTGTAATTTTTTGAGAAGCTCCCTCCTGAAACAAGTCACCGAAAATATCTCCCTGTTTTAGCACTCCAATTTCTTCAGTCCCATTTCTCATTTTGACGGAACCATGCGCGGCAATGAGAATCGGTTGGTTATCATCGATGTCATTTACGTTCACTTTTTCTCTTGTGCTTAAGGTCAATGGAGTAATCTTATCGGCCAACCCGCTAATCAGATTTCCAGAAATGCCTTTAAAGACAGGCAGCTGCTTAATAAACAATACCATTTCAAACCCTAAAAAGAATCCATCATCAAGTCCGTCCAACAATTGATTGTTTTCAATGGCCGAATCTAAAAACCGTTTATCTTTTAAAGGCAATCTGTCGGTAATGACAGGATAGATAGTTTTGTCTTTGTTATAAATCACCCAGGCAGCAGTCTCTTGTAATAATTTGTCCTGGTTAAACATTTGGCTGATAAGACCGCGACTCACACGGAAATCGGAAATGTAGGCCGATGAGTGAACAGCACAGAGCTTAGTCCAACGGTTATTATAATTAAAGTCACGGTTAAGTATATAATTAATGACTTGAACTGGGTTGTAACTCTCTCGCGGAAAATAAGTTTGTAGTTTTTCCAGTTTATCCTTCAATTTGGAATCGTCCAAAAGTGGAATCAACTTCGGTTTTAAATCCTGATCCACAAACAAATCTAAAAGCTCAAGGGCATAGGCAATAGAATCAGGTGTTCCCGTTTCTATATTTTCTTTCACCAATTCAACCGATTCTGTGTCATATAATAAGGACAGCAACAATGTTAAGTGATCATAATTGTCACGAATTTCTTCCCTAAGAGCCTGCTTTAAAAATTCAAAATGTGAGTCATTTGGCAACTCATCAACAGCAGCAAGGTTCCAAAGTGTTTTGCTCATTTCCACATCGAGCAAATCTTTCACAGCTAATATTTCTCTGCCAGTGGCATGATAGTTAATGTAACGGAGGGAATAAAGAATCTGTTTTACGATTCGTTTATCTGGATAATCTGCTTTTTTCCACAGTAGTTCCATGCCTTGCTTACCTCCAATGTGGCCAATGATCAACACTATTTTGAGCATGACCAGATCACTTTGCCCTGACTTATGAAAGGCGGTTTCTAGATGTTGAAGGGCAGGTTCACCAGCTTCTTTTAAAGCAGCAGCGGCTGCGTGTGAATAGGAAGGGGATCCTAATAATTCGATTAATACGTTCCAGCTTTCAGGCCGTTTTACTTTTCGGGCAGTAAGGAGGGCTTCGGTTCTTACCCTCGGATCTGGATCGCGCAACATTTCCAATAAAATGAAAATGGTTTTTGGGTTGATTAGTTTGCGCAAAAGTTTTGCGGCCAATAGACGGTCAGTTTGTTTAACTGACTTGCTAAGCTTCATCAATTTTTCAGGAGAAATGGAAAGTAGATCGCTGTCGTCAAGATCTCCTGCTGCACGTTTTGCAAGTCCTTGAATTTCGGATTCAGGTGTGAGACCGAATTGTTGGATTTTATCCTGAGCAAATCGTTTGACGCGCTTAAATTTGCTTTCCGTCAGACTTATGATGGAGCTTTCGAAGAGAGCAGGCTCCAGTTTCTCCATAAGGCGGAGTCCGTATATTACTTTCTCCTCAGCTGTGCTTCTCACTTGCTTCTCCAAAACACTGTCCATCGTGTACTCACGCGCATGGTCCTTGTCAACTGAGGTTTTGTTTTTGACTAATGAATTCTGGAGCGTGCTGCGGTAACCACTGTACATTTTGTTGGTTACTAAATACCAGAGCACCAGCACAGGAATGGTAAACATGGTAATGGAAAGGAGGTTGAAGATATGAAACTGGTTAATCAACACGATCAACCCCCCGGCAATCGTACTTCCTAAAGCAGTAACAAAGCCTTCCAGTTTAGTCTGGGCATCCAACTTTATAGTCTTATCAATGGGCACATAATAGAATTTGAATACCGGGCTATCGATTGCATCACGTAAGGAATTGATAAACAATTTACTCATGGCCACCCCGATAAAGAAAAAGATAACAGAACTCCCTGCCGCATTATCAAATCCAAAATAGGTACCTAGTGTTAAGGCCAGGATAGTGAACCCAATTAGTAGTGCTGGGTTAATTAAGAGTGAAACACGCAAACCGTAATCCTGGAGGATTCTATCAGTGGCAAAGGTGGTAAACGCAAAACCGAAAATCACAATCAAAGCTTCAAACAAAGAAAGAAAGGTACCAAGTTGACTCGCCTCAAATACGGTGGTAGTGGCGTTGAAAAATGAATAATCCACGAATCGTAAAGCCACCAATGAAAGTATAATAAATAGTGACATCCACACGATATAGCGGTTTTTAAAAAATCCGCCTATCGATATTTTTTGATGGTATTCTTCAGAAGTGACAGCAACGCCTTTGCCCAAGTATTTATTAGCCAGAAAAAAGAAAAACAAGAGATAGCCACCCACGCTAAAAAGACCGATTGTAAATAGAGTAGTAATAGGTACTCCAAATTGTAACAAAACAGGGATGGTAAAAAAGGCAAGGATTTGCGCCACCATAGTTCCCAAGTCTACGCTACCAATAACCCGCTTTGCCTGACGCAGGTTAAACATCCTCTCGAACGAGCCCCAGAATACAAGCTGGCTTACGAATGTAAAAGGTAGGATCAGAGTAAATCCGTAATAATATAGATTATTGACATCTTCCACGAAATATTCTCCGAATTCAATAAATGCTGTGAGTAGCAATACAATGGTCAAGCTTCCAATGGCAAGCAGACTAAAAGGTATTCGTCCCTGCAGGAAATTGTAAATGGCTGTGGTGATCAACCCAAGTATCCCTGAAATGGTAAGCGCCCTTGGCAGGTCGAAGTTTTCAGTAAAGTGGGTAAGAAAAAGAGACTGTGAAGCAACGGTAACAGTCGCTAAAAACATACCTAGCATGAAGCTGATAGCCAAGAGAAGGAACACTGCACCCGACTCTTCTGGCTCAACATCTAAGAATTTAAGTATACGTTCCTTCATAGAAATTTATGAGACTTAACCGATAAATTTCATAAATTTTCGTGAAAATTCCTATAGATGTTGATTTGGATTACTTTTTGCAGACCAGTTAATTGACCCCCTCTAACTAAACTAAACTTACGTGAGGTAAGATTAAGCTTGAAAAGTCGCTAGAATGTAAAACCAAATTCAATAGTATTGCAAATGTTTTAATCCACTTAAGGTTATGCAACGTATTGTACTGATTTTAATCGTTTTATGTATTTCTTTTTCTTCCCAGGCACAAAGCAATAAATCCCTGGCCGATGCCCAGAGGTATTTTGGGATCAAGAATTATGAACAAGCCCTGCCCCTTTACCTCCAAGCCATTCAGGGTGGTGTTAAGGATGCAACAACTTTTTATCAGGCAGGAATCTGCTATCAGAAATCTCAGGACATAAATGAACGTGTAAAGGCCATTCCCTTTTTTGAGGAGGCCTTAAAGGATGGGAAGACCGTGCCAGTGGCCGTAAATCTTGATTTAGCTGACCTCTATTTGAAAAATGAACAAATGGAAAAAGCCACTGAGACCTTAACCAAATACAAGAATTTAACCAAGACCGATAAAAAGGCTCAAGCAGAAGCTGACCGTCTTATACAAATTTGTCATAATGCCTTAGCTCTCATGTCAGTGCCTCGTGACTTTAAGGTGCATCCTTTATCTGATTTAGTGAATTCGAAATATACCGAGTACAATCCTGTTGTTTCGGCTGATGAAAGTGTAATGGCTTTTACCGCCCTCAGACCTAATACAGGCAAGACTCGTTCTGGCGATAAGTTTATCGAGGAAATTTACATCTCCTATAATCAATCTGGATCCTGGTCGGAACCAAAGGTGGTGCCGGTAGCTTCCGAGTATAATATAGGTACAGCTGGGATGTCAGCAGATGGGCAAAAGATGCTCATCTTCATGGGAGGTATTGATGACCAGGGAAGTCTGTTCCAAATCAATAAGGCGGGAGAAAATTGGTCTAAGCCAAGCATTTTGGCGAGTACCATTAATTCCAAATATCTTGAGTCAACTGCCAGCATCACACCCGATGGGAAGGTAATTTTCTTTGCTAGCAACCGTCAAGGTGGGCTAGGTGGCCTCGATATCTGGAAGATTGAAATGAAATCAGCGGGTGTTTGGTCAGCACCTGTAAACCTGGGACCAGAGGTCAACAGCAAAGACAATGAAGACGCACCTTTTATTCATCCCGATCAAAAGACTTTATTTTTTACCTCAGATGGACACAATACAATGGGTGGGCGTGATATTTTTCAAACCAAACTTATCAATGGCAAATGGATAAAGCCTGAGAACATGGGTTATCCGGTAAACACCACCGCAAATGACAATTATTTTACGATGATCGCAGATGGAACCCGTGCCTACTTTTCCTCGGATCGCAAAGGAGGACAAGGCGCACAGGATATCTACTATTTGGAAATGCCTCCTAACTCTGCCAACATACCACTTACGCTGATTAAAGGAAAGATTCTGAATGGCGAAACGGGAAAGCCTATGCCCACTAAAATGTATGTTGTTGACAAGGACACCAAAAAGGATTTGGAGTTTGTCTACGATCCTGATCCAGTAACAGGCAATTATCTTATCATTTTGCCACCCGCAAAAAATTACGATATTATTATTGAGTCGGAAGGATTTTTGCCTTACACACTGAATGTGAATGTTCCCAATCAAAATTATTTCTACGAATTATTTCAACAGATCAATCTTAAGACAATCAAGCAGTTTGATGTCGTGGTGGGGCAAGAGGTTGAAGTTAAGAATGCTTTTTATGATACTAACGTGGATGAGAAAACGGACTTACGAAAAACTCATGAAGCTAAGCTCGTGCAAAGTGGTGATGTGGACATGTTTGATATGATGCTAGATTTGATGTCTTCCAGTGACAAGGAAGGAATCGATTATCTGGTAGGATTAATTGAGCTTACCGATCCGATTGAAGGCATTAATTTTGATGAAAAGACCAATTCAAAAATAGAAGTGGCCACGCGCACCTATTATTATGATGAAAGTGATGAAAGTAAATTTGAGCAAAAGCAAGTAGAAGGAAAAACAATTTTCTCATTGCCAACAATGGTTGTTGCAGAAGAAGTCAAGAAGAAAAAAGAAACGGTTGCAAAACCAGCCAACTACGACAAAGCCTTGCTTGCAAAATCCATGAAGATATTTTTTGATGCGGGCAAAAGCGATGTGAAGCCTCAATACACGGCAGAACTCGATGTGATGTTGGCCAATCTTAAAAAATACCCTGAACTCGGCATTGAGATATCTGGCTTTGCTTCCGCGGAAGGTTCAGAAGAACTCAATCGTGAACTCTCAAACAAACGCGCCATTACTGTATTGGACTACATGAATCAAAAAGGCGTTGTGAGAAGAAGAATTGTTGCCAAGGGATTCGGAGCTTCTAAAGATCAAACGGCTACTAAGGAAGAAGGAAGAAGGGTGGAGGTAAGGATTGTTGAGTTGAAATAGCAGAGAAATTTTAATTTAAATCAAATAAAAAGTTGGTTAAATGCCAACTTTTTTTGTGACCTTCGTGTTGTGAATGTTATTAGCCGGAGAACCTTGAAGGAATTTTATCATAAGTATGCAGATGCCAGGGATCCATTAGAGACATGGTACAAGGTGTGCCGAAAGGCTGAATGGTCAAATTTTAATCAGGTAAAACTAGCATATCCCACTGCTGATTGGGTGGGAGATAATAAGATGGTATTTAATATTAAGGGCAATAAGTATAGACTTATAGTGAGGTTTAGTTTTCGATATAAATCGATAGGTATAAAGTGGCTAGGAACCCATGCTGCTTATATGAGGTTGATGTTTTAAAAATATAAAATTGTCTTATGAAACAGTGGTCGGTGATAGAAACAAAAAAAGACTATGAAGCAGTTTTGGGCAGGATTGACACCTTGATGGATAAGAATCCTGTTAAGAGGACTTCTGAAGGGCGGGAGCTTAGCCTGCTCTTGGTGTTAGTAGAATTATATGAGGATCAATATTATTCTATTGATTCTCCAGATCCTATAGAGGCCATTAAAGTTAGAATGGAAGATTTAGGCTTGACTCCCAAGGACCTTATTCAGGCCGTTGGAGACAAGGGTACAGTATCTAAAGTATTAAATCACAAATTGCCCCTTTCATTGCGGATGATTAGGAACCTAAGCGCTCAGCTTAGTTTGCCAGCTGAAGTTCTGATAAAAGAAAGTGTTTTGGAGGTGGCGTAAAAAAACTTTAACCCCGAACTTCAGAACCCGGAACCAACAACGAGCTATCTCCATAACTCAAAAAGCGGTAATCGTTATCTAGGGCTTGCTCGTAGATTTTTTTCCAATCCTCGCCAACGAAGGCAGCCACTAGTAACATTAGTGTGGAGCCCGGTTGATGGAAGTTGGTGATTAACGCATCACAGACTTTAAATGAATAACCCGGTAAAATATAAATAGAAGTTTTGCCCGCGATGGCTTTCAGATTTTCCGCTGTCATTTTTCTGTGCACGGCCTCAAAAGCCTGCTTTTTAGTATAAAATGAAGGTAATTCGTAAGGATCAAATTGTTTGATCAGGAATTCTTCGGTTGGGTTGATAATCAACTTAACGCCATACCAATACAAGCTCTCAAGGGTTCTAATTGAAGTTGTACCTACGGCAACTGCAGGTTTATCCAGGAGTAGATTTTCAACATTTTTTTTCGTGACAATGACTTGCTCTGAGTGCATTTCGTGCTCGACTGCATTGTCAACTTTCACTGGTTGAAATGTTCCTGCGCTTACATGCAGGGTCAGGAAATCGGTTTTAATTCCTTTTAATTGAATAGCGGATAACACGTTATCAGTAAAATGAAGGCCTGCAGTGGGTGCAGCTACCGCACCCTCATAATGAGAATAGATGGTTTGATAGCGTTCCAGATCATTCTTGTCGGCTTCTCGCTTGATGTAAGGTGGTAGTGGTGTTACGCCCATTAATCTGACAACTTCTGCAAAAGAAGTATCTTTTGGTGTCCAGCTGAATTCAACAATGCCTTCTTCTCTGCTCTTAAGTTGAGCAAGTAGTTCAATGTCGTTTACCTTTTTTATAAGTGTAGTACCATCTGGCCATCGCTTAAGATTTCCAATACTGCATTTCCACAAAGAACCTGACGTTGCCTGCATGGCCAATTGAAGTAAAGAGGTTGATCCAACAGGATTCAATAAAAATAATTCAATTTGAGCCCCGGTTTCTTTTTGAAAGAATAATCGGGCTGGGATTACTTTGGTATCGTTAAAAAAAAGAATGGAGTTGGAAGGCAGTAGATTTGGTAACTCAGTAAATTTAGTGTGACTGATTTCTCCTCCATTGTAAACCAATAATTTTGATTGATCACGATTTTCCAACGGATACGTTGCAATCCTATGTGCCAGTAACTCGTAAGTATAATCCTTGATGTTTATTTGCAGTTGCATAAAAGTTCAAAGTTCAAAATTCAAGACTAGATTATCGTTAACTTAGCCCTTAAATCTTTCATTATTACCTCAACTTTGGGTGGCGCTAGAAGCCTTGAGCTTGTAACTCTATAATTTTGAACCTTGAACGTTGAATTTTTTTATGTCCCTTCGAGCAAGCTTTTTCAAAAAGACATTCCACTTTCGCTTTGATGCCCGCACCTCGCGCGGCACGATGAAGGAGAGACATTCCTGGTTTATTAAGATTTGGAATCAAAATAATCCTGATTGTTTTGGAATTGGAGAGTGTGCCCCGCTGCCTGGATTGAGTTTGGAAACTGAAACTGAGGAGGCTTTGAATAGGGTAGTTGATAAAATAAATGAAGGTCAACCCGCGCCAGAGCTGCCGGGTGATCTTAAAAGCATCTATACATTTGTTACGAACAATTTTGATCTATTAGAATACCCCTCTATTATTTTCGCATTGGAGACGGCTCTTCTTGATTTAGCGCATGGAGGTAATCGTACGATCTTCAAAAATGAATTCATAAAAGGACATCCAGTCCCGATCAATGGTCTAATCTGGATGGGTGGCCTGGACTTCATGTTGCAGCAGATAGAGATTAAGATTCAGGATGGATTTCGTTGCATCAAACTCAAAGTCGGAGGCATTGATTTCGAGAAAGAGTGTGACATCCTTCAATATGTTCGCAGGAAATATTTTAAACTCGATATTGAAATCAGGTTGGATGCTAATGCGGCATTCAAGCAGGAGGATGCCTTCTATAAGCTTAAGGAACTATCAAAATTTGGCATTCATTCCATCGAGCAACCCCTCAAGCCCAAATCTGAATTCCTACCTGAATTGTGTCGTATATCTCCCATTCCGGTTGCTCTTGATGAAGAGTTGATTGGAATACATACCAGGGCCTCAAAAGAGCAATTGCTCGACCAATCTAAGCCACCATTTATCATCCTCAAACCGACTTTGCACGGAGGCCTCCAGTCTTGTGCAGAATGGATTGAAGTGGCTCAGGCAAGAAATATAGGCTGGTGGCTTACTTCTGCATTGGAATCCAACGTGGGGTTAAATTCGATTGCTCAGTTTGCTTCTAATTACAAACTTGACAAACCCCAGGGGCTGGGTACAGGGGCTCTTTATGAGGATAATTTTGATTCACCATTGAAAGTGGATAAGGGATTACTAAGTCATTATGCACGTCAGGAATGGCAAATAATTGAATAAACTAAATTATTTAGTTAAAATATTTGCATTTGCTAAATTAAGCTCTTTTATTAGCTAAAATATTTAGTGAATGGAAGATCTAGACTACCGACTGAAGCTTAAAAGTAAACGACTTGATTCAGGCCGCTTTCAGGTAAATTTTGCCACGCAGGGATTTTCCCAAGAGTGTTATGGATATCTGTTGGCTGAGCCTAAGACGTCCCTCAGAGAAGTGGTTGAAAAGATAAGCCGGCATATTGGTGCCATGCAATTTTCAGATAGATACTATCAGCGAAATTTGTTTTCATTGAAGAACAGGGAAATGAATTCCGGAAAGATCTTAGTTTTTAAGCGGTAATGAAGTCTAAATCAGAAATCTCAAATCTCAAATCTCAAATCTTATATCTTAAATCCATAACCCATGCATAAGCTTAATGAGAATGTTCGATTTGTAAGAAAGCAGCTGAACATGACGCAGGATCAGTTTGCGATAAAGCTTGGAATCAAGAGATCACTTGTTGGTGCCTATGAAGAGGGCAGGGCTGAGCCACGACTTGAACTGCTTCAACTAATGGCCGAGCTCGCTGGCATTTCTGTTGACAAACTTATTGGCACAGATATCACTCAAGGTGATTCGCTGCCTGCCAAAACCGAAAAGTATCTTCGGGGAAAAGATGTTCTTGTGATCACGGTTGATGAATTTAAGAAAGACAACATTGAGTTGGTGCCCCAAAAAGCTGCTGCCGGTTATCTCAATGGCTATGCGGATACAGAATATGTGAAGGAGCTACCCAAGTTCAAGCTGCCAATCTTAGGACAAGGAACTTATCGTGCGTTTGAAATAAGTGGTGATTCCATGTTGCCATTGATGCCGGGTACGATTGTTATAGGAGAATACATAGATGACTTGCGCGATGTAAAAAACGGAAAAACGTATGTGCTGGTAACTAATCGCGAAGGCATCGTGTATAAAAGGGTATTTAATTATATTGCAGATACTGGCAAACTATTTCTAGTCTCGGATAACAGACATTATGCTCCCTATCAAATCGATGCCGAGGATGTGGTGGAGGCATGGGCTGCTAAAGCTTATATAAGTGTTCAGTTTCCGGATGTGGACAGCAAGAATGAAGTGTCTGTGGAACAATTGGCCAGCATGGTACTTGACCTTCAAAAAGAAATTTTGCACTTAAAAACCAAGAAGTCGTAACGAAATTAACTTAGCGGTTAGTCGAAACTCGCCAGAACTCATGTCAATGAGAGCTGGCGGGGATTAGATGCATTGTTTCTGCCCTCATCACCTTTCCTGTTTCAGTTTGTTTGAAGTTGTTTATGAATTTTAGTGCTCTGGGTTTCTCGTAGCGACCTACCTTTTCTTCAAGTTCACTTTCCACTCTTGATAAGAGATCCTTTGAGAATGGAGTTCCTTCGATTATTAGAAATACTTTCTGATTCAATTTTACATCCGCTATGCCGATAATGAAAAAGCGATTGTTCAATTTCAGGGAATCGAATATTTCCTGAACGGCTGATTCAACCTTTTCTGGTATAACTTTTACACCACCTGAATTGATAACGTTATCCCAACGACCGAGCCAACGAAATTTATGCGTATCGATAATGTCGATCAGATCATTTGTTATAAGTTCTATATTGTCCAAATAATCTGCTTGGATAACCAGGCAACCTCTTTCATCCTTGCTGATTTCTATCCCATCCAGAGTTTCAAAGTACGATTGTGGTTGATCTCCATTTAGTCGTTGCAATGCTATATGAGAGATCGTTTCGGTCATACCATAAGTGGCATAACATATACACGTAACAGACAGCAATTCTTTTTTTGTTGCTGCATCCAGCGGTGCCCCACCTATGATGACACATTTCAATTCATTAAGTCTTGATCGACCGGCCGAATGAATAATGGATTGCAATTGATAAGGGACTAATGCGGCAAAATCAAAAGATAGCGTGGAAGGAATCTTTTCAAATGGATTTGATGCAGGATCAACAGCCACGATATTCATTCCACAGACCAAACTTCTGACTAGCATCATTTGACCTGCAATGTATTTGGTATCTAGGCAGACTAATGCCGTATGGTTGGATTCCAATTTCAGCGCCTTTATCGTAAGGTGTGCGCTCGCCTCCATTTGTTGCCGGGTAATGCTGATGATTTTGGGAGTGCCTGTTGAACCAGACGTTTTAAGCTGAAAGCTTTGCTGTCCGGATAGCCAGCTATGGCAGAACTTCAACGTGCTTTGCTCAAAGGAACTAAGATTGTTTTTAAGGATTCCGGATTGCAGTTGCGTTAAACTGTAGATGATACCATTCAGGTTAAGCCATGGTTTCTTTGGCTTCATTTATTAATAGTCGGCTTTAATAAGTAAGCATTAACTCTTACCCCAACAAACTTCAGATAACGACATATACTCAATTGATCAGCGCTGGTTATGGAAATTTTGGAAACTTTGAAAAGTCTGGTTCTCTCTTTTCGAGGAATGCATTCTTACCTTCTTTTGCTTCATCACTTAGGTAGTAGAGTAAAGTGGCATTACCTGCAAGTTCCTGTATGCCAGCTTGGCCGTCTAGTTCTGCATTGAAAGAGCACTTGAGCATACGAATAGCCAGTGGGCTTTTCTTCAAAATCTTCTGGGCCCATTGAACATATGTTTCTTCCAGCATATCCAATGGAACAACTTTGTTTACTAATCCCATATCAAGTGCTTCCTGCGCATCGTACTGATCACACAAATACCAGATCTCGCGCGCTTTCTTTTGCCCAACAATCCTGGCGAGGTAAGAAGCGCCAAAGCCACCATCGAAGCTACCGACCATTGGACCAGTTTGTCCAAAGCGTGCATTGTCAGCTGCAATGCTGAGATCGCATACCACATGCAATACATGGCCACCACCAATGGCCCAACCAGCTACTGCTGCTATAACAGGCTTTGAAATGGAACGAATTAATTTCTGAAGGTCCAATACATTTAATCTGGGAACGGTATCGGTGCCAATATATCCACCGTGGCCACGAACACTTTGATCACCACCACTGCAAAATGCTTTTCCTCCTTCACCTGTTAAAATAATCACGCCCACTTCTTGATCTTCGCGACAATGATTCATGGCATCAAGCATTTCCTTCACCGTGAGAGGAGTAAAGGCGTTATGAACACGAGGACGGTTAATGCTGATCCGTGCTATGCCATTGTACTTGTGAAATAGTATTTCCTGATATTCCTTAACCTGTTTCCAATCGTATTTAAGCGTCATATCCTTTTTTAATTTGTAAGTTGAAATTTGAAAATGCCTCCTTAGCTAATTTTTGATCACTCTGTATCTCGAGAATTTTAGTAGTCCCTTCAAAATTGAAAAAATCCTTTAAGCTATTTTTAATTTTCTTGGTAGCATCAAGAGCGATGTAATCGATCCCAAATTCCTCAGCTAGATTTTTAGCAGTGAGCTTTTGTTGTGTAACAAAATACTCATCCGACTCAGGTAGATCACCTGGTCCATCAATCATGCCGAATATAATTCCTCCCTGGTTGTTGACGACTACTACATGCAGATTCGGCATTTTGTAATTATGCCAGAATGCATTGC
>JANOQK010000010.1:0-1866 GCA_031414855.1 Bacteroidia bacterium
CTAAGAAATTGGGTGCGCATAAATTTGTTCTTACATCCAACAAGCAACAGGATGCTAGCGTGAAGGGATATTTTGATTTTATTCTCGATACCGTTTCGGCTGCTCATGAAATTAAGTTTTACATGTCTCTCTTAAGGACACATGGTACGCACATTATGGTGGGCATTCCTCCAGAACCTAATCAAGTACCTGCATTTAGTATTATTGGGGGCCGCAAAAGTCTGGCTGGTTCCAGCATTGGTGGATTGCCGGAAACACAAGAAATGCTTGATTATTGCGCTGAAAACAACATTGTATCCGACATCGAATTGATCGATATCAAAGACATTACCAAAGCTTATGAGCGGATGGTGAAGGGAGACGTGCGTTATCGTTTTGTAATCGATATGGCTACCTTATAATCGTCAAATAAAAAAAGCTTCGTTTTTACTTCAAAATAAGCTTTTTTATAACTAAATAAATTAGTATTTTTAGTAAAGATATTTGCTAATTATATTAGTTTTTAGTTGATTTGTATTGTCAAACGGTACAAATCATGAAAGCCATTGAATCGCCCCTTATCGGAAGAAGGCCCGTGCTCGCTAGAGACCCCAACGTGATGCGGTTTCAGGTGCAACAGATTTTGAATTCGCATCGCGACAAACTGATAAACTCGTTGTTGAAAGATGTCCCCTATTTTTTAGCATATAGATTAGGCGCAAAGGCTACCAAAGACGAGTTGCTGGAAATCGAGTCTAAGCTTCTCCAGCTTAAAAAAAGAAATGTCAACATTGACACTACCTATCACTCCATTATTGATCAGGTGAAAAAGAAAGACATTACCCGGTTGACCAATGAACTATTCTATTCAGAAATTGAAGAGTTGCTTCTGAGTAGGACTATTACTCAGCTTAAGCTCCAAAAAGATTCTTTTCAAGGAATTCGTTTCGGAATTTCCCTTGAGGATCATACTGGTTCAGTAATTTTTTAAAATCAGCCAGCCTTTCAATTCGCGATTGCAACACTGCTGGCGACAACGTAAATAGTTTCGCCCAATGTGGACGTGGATTAAATGGAGCAAGTTGTTCTTCCATCAATGGTAGTAAGTTACTCACCATCTCCCACTCTTGATGCCAGGTGGTATGAATAGCAACACACGCTTTCTTATAACATGGACTCATCCAAAGATTATCTTCTGCTACTGACCGTATTTCTGAAATAAATAAATGTGGCGCTATTCGTTCATGCAATCGCTCTACCGCCCTGAAGGCGTCAAAGGCATATTCCTTAGCTACAAAATATTCAGACTGCAATTCCTTGCCAGCGCTTGGTGTAAAACCCATCTTGAAATGCGGCAAGCGATCATACCAAGGGCCGGGAATACCCATTTGTTCCGTACATGTATCTGCCGATAGCTCTTCAACAGGATGCATGTGTTGAGTAGCGAGCTTTGCACCAAAAAATTCAGATTCGAATTCACTGCGAGGACTACCCTCTTCTACTTTACTCTTTATCCAAATTTCATTTATGTTTTTATTTCTCCAATCTGTAAACATACTCACACTATAACCGCTGGACATGATCGCATCAAAGTTATCTTTAAGCTTTGCCATCGACATATTCAGATAAACTACTTGTTGCATATTAAATGCAGGTACCAAATCCAGCGTCACCTTTGTAACAATGCCCAGCGCTCCAAGTCCAACAACAGCACCATAAAAGTTTTCGTCTTTTTTTGATAAGATAACGATCTCGCCTGCCGCATTTATAAACTCAATAGCAGAAACACCCGTTGAGAGATTTCCATTGTCAACACCAGATCCATGCGTGGCTGTGGCAATTGCTCCGGCAATTGAGATATGAGGTAAGGAAGCCAGGTTGTGCAAC
>JANOQK010000011.1:0-1897 GCA_031414855.1 Bacteroidia bacterium
GGCCTTCGGATCTTTAAGCCAAAGTTCACGGCCATTAACAGAAACAGTGCGTTCGAACAAATACAATTTGTCTTTCATCACAACAAAATTGTCATACTTAGGCGTTGTAGCTCTTCCCATCGCTAAGGTCATAGAACACCATCCTCCAAACTGAGGAAGGTATTTGGTTGGATTGGAAATAAATTTTTTAAGGTTGGCCTCTGACGAAAAACGATACGTGACCTCTTCAAATGCAGTGTTTAAATTTTCTTTACCTGTGGAAGGTGTGGTTCCCTGAAAGTAACTGACTGGGTCGTAGCCCCCGACACCAATATTTCGATCGTTAACGCAAAATTTCAACGTATCAACCTTCTGTGAATATGCTGCCTGACTTAGGATTATAGCAAAAATTACGGTAAACAGTTTCATATTAATAATTGATTTGGTTTAAAGATTAAACAACCAATGAGCAACTTTAGATACATTCAAAAATGTCTGGTTAACGACAAATCCCCACACTAATGCAGTAATTCTAAACAAAAATGTTGGTGCGCTCCTTCCACCACCACTTAAAAAAATCGCGCACCGACATTTTTCTAAACGGCTACCGTGCCTAATTGTGCTGCAACCGGAAAATCAATAGGAAAGCCAGTAAGGTTGTGGATGTAATTACTGATTATCTTATCTCCAATCACAATAACAACATCGATTAAACTGGCCTCTGTATAGCCAGCAGCAAAGAATGCTTCCTTGGCTTCCTCCGAAGCATGACCACGATTCTCAACTACCGCTTTGGTAAACTTTGCTAATGCATCAATCTTGTTATCAAATGAAGCAGAAGCGCCTCTCAGTTCAAGTATCTGATCTTCACTGAAGCCATTCATCTTGCCCAATGCAGTGTGTGCCGACTGGCAATAGCGGCAGTCATTTATTTGGCTGGTAACAAGATTGATTACTTCACGCTCTTTTGCTTTCAAGGTACTTTTGCGGTTTTGAAGCGCTAAGTAATCAACCAGTGCGGTTTCGTTCTTACTGTAATAGGCATTAGAGGTTTGGTACAAAGCCCAATCCTTTTTTCAGGTTATCGAAGATAGCCTGATTGGTGGGGCTCACCTCATCGCGCGTGGGCACCGTAAATGTTCTTTTGCTTGCCATAGTTTCTTTTGTTTAATTATCTAGCAAAGCTGCGTCCATCTACCTTCATCGAGGTAGCCACAAATTCCCGTAGTGTTGTCAATACTTCCCAATTTGCGCGCTATGACAGTAAATAATTCGGAAATAGAATCCTGTAGGTATACCTAAACTCAGCATTTAGACTTGCTCAAAAACGGCAACAATTCGCACTTGAATGGTATCGGCCATAATCAGTGTCGTACTACTGCCAACATGAAAATCGTTTCGTTGGATGGTGACATTTCCCACTATGGTATGTTTGTTTCCATTTTTCTGCACTGTAAAAGTTACTCCAATTTCTTTAGTTATTCCTTTAATAGTAAGATCGCCAATCACATTAAGGGCAGAGCCAACTTCTGTAATCTTCTTTGACTTAAATGTAATAATTGGGTATGTGGCTACATCAAAATAATCGTTCGACTTTAAGTGATCATCCCTCAACTTAATTTGAGTATCAATAGTGGAAACATCAATACTTCCAATAAAACTTGAAGTAAAAATATTTTCATCGCTGTATTTACCGGTCACCTTCATGCCCGAAATTTTCCCACTCACCTTCAGCCCTAGATTTTTTGCAATAAAAACTACAAACGATTCCTTTTCGCTGAGCTTCCAATCTTGCGCAAATGCATTTTGAAACATTGTTGTTACTGCAATAATACCTACTACAATTAGTTTAGTTATTTTCATGGCGTTGATGTTATTTAATTTTTTGCTCGCGAAATTCACTAGGCGATGTACCTTC
>JANOQK010000012.1:0-9525 GCA_031414855.1 Bacteroidia bacterium
TGCAGTGAGAGCCGCCTTAGCCATGCAAGCGTATATGGAAAAGCGACAACACGAGAAAAACGTAACTGGTATTGCGGGGTGGGAATTGAGAATAGGCATTCACACAGGTCCTATTGTGGCAGGCGTGGTGGGTAAAAAGAAGTACGCTTATGACATTTGGGGCGATACTGTTAATGTGGCCAGCAGGATGGAATCCAATGGTGAGCCCGGAAAAGTGAATATATCAATCTCTACCTATAATCAAGTAAAGGACCATTATCAGTGCCTACATCGGGGGAAAATATCCGCTAAGAATATTGGCGAGGTAGATATGTATTTTGTAGAAGGTCAAAGGGATAAAGCTTCGAAGCAACCTGCCTGATCAATTACTATCAACGCTTGAATTTAGCGAGAATTCCATCAATATGTTGTCTCTTTCTGGACTCCCTATTATCCTGACTAAACTTAGTATGGTATCTATGAGATTCGAGAAATGTCTTTTGAACCAAGTTCCATTCACGTTCTGTTTCAACAAAGCCTTGAGCCTTTAATTCTTCTAATAGCCTTCCTCCTATTTCATAAAAATCCTCGCGACCCAAGTAATCAAGGTCAGCATCGCATAGAATTTTTTCGAGCTTGGTTGAAGGTGACTGAGGTATGTGCGTGGCTATGATCATTTTGGCAATGGTATTAATCTCCTCATCCTGTAGTCCAAACAAAGGCAATATTTCGGCAGCCATTTCAGCTCCTTTCTGTTCATGATTCTTAGCCGAATAAATAAAACCTGCATCGTGAAAAAGTGCTGCTAATCGAATTAGCCTGACTTCATCATCTGTCACTTGTTCAGCTTTAGCAATAGCCAATGCCGATCTTAGAACATCATTAATATGTTCCATATTATGATACTGCAACAAAGGCAGCTCGCTTTCGAGCTTCTTAATAATATACTTTTCCGCTCCACTATAATCTGGTTGTGATGATTCAACTGAAATCCCCGATAAATAGTCCCTCAGATTTTTTAGAAGCGGATCAACATCCCACCATATAAGATCCACATCATTCGTTCGCTTTGCTCCCCCTAACCACCTGTGCGCAGAAGCAACATCTCCTAAGGAACAATAGGTATAAACAATATAAATATTAACCCCCTTTTCATTTGATTTGCTGCGTTCAATTAGTTCATTCAACAATTCATTTGATTTTTCCGTATTCTTTAATCCATAATAGGCAGCAGCGAGGTATGCTACCATAGAAGGAGGTCTTATCTTTGAAGACCGAAATCCAGAAAAGACAGTCTCAACTGTTTCCACATAGTCGCCCATTGTTAAATAAACTCTGGCTAAATAATCGTAAAAGCGCAAGACGGAAGGATATAATTGTCTTGCCTCATGAATCGTCACTAGCGCTTCTTCGTAACGATTTAATAAGTATAAACTAATTATTTTATAGTTGAAAAAAGCTACGGTAAGCGGTTCAATTTTTTTTCCGGAATCCACAAATTTTGCCGCGTCCTCAAAGCGCCCCATCATATTAAGCAAGTAGCTATAGGTGTAAAGAACTGTAGCATTGTTAGGATTCAATTCAATAGCCTGTAGCAGCAATTTTTCTGCGACCTTAAAATTTTTAGAAATAAAAAATTCAACAAACGCTTTTGTCAAGTAGTCGTTATCAGAGGGTCCTCTTTTCCATGCCTCATTTAGAGGAACTTCAATATTTTTCTTGGCTTCATCAGGAGAAAGATCTCCATTCCATGACATACGTGCCGAATAGCAACTGGCTAATAAGGAATAGGCCTGCTTGAATTCAGGATCCTTCGCAATCGCTTGCTTATAATATTCAGTGGCAGTTCGATATCCTTCAACTCCCCATTGATTAAATGCATGGCGACCCTTCAGAAAGAGATCGTAGGCCTCCAGATTTTTAGTAGGAACTTCATTGAGTCCTTCATTTTGCTTGGGTTTAATAGAGGAATGCAACTCCTTTGCAACCACGTCAGCCACATTACTTTGGATAGCAAAAATATCGTCCATGCTTTCCACGAACACTTTTGACCATAAATGTTGTTCTTGCTGGGCATCAATAAGTTGAACATTAATCCTAACCTTATTATTGTGAGCCTGAGCACTCCCTTCGAGAATGTATTTTACCCCCAGCTCAGCCGCAATTTCAGGAGCGGATTTAGTGGTCTTTTTATACCGCATGACGGACGTTCTGGAAATTACCCTAAGTTGCGAAAGCCCGGCTAACTGGATCAATATATTCTCAGTGATTCCATCTGCGAAATACTCCTGATTGGGGTCTTGTGATAAATTTACAAATGGCAGCACAGCCAATGACTTATCGAGAAGTTCAATCTCTGATTTACTCGGACCGTCTGTCTCAATTTTAATCTTTTCTTTTAATTTTTCCGCTTCCTCCTCACTACTGTCCTGCGCTCGTCCTGGAAATTTAATGGCACCTATAACTTCTTTTATTGCATTCGCTACTTTATTAATCTGATCACGATAAAACAGATTGCTTTTATTCTCTTGTCTCAAATCATCAGGTCGGAGCGGACGGTTCACTCCGGGAGATTTAAAAATAAAGTCAATCGGTCGTAGCTTAGTTTGTAACTCACCTTCAATCAAATCTCGATCTTCAGGATCCAGATGATGAATTGCAATAGGGAGAATTCTACTGGCCACATTACCATTGCGGAGCTTAATATCCCGGCCTATTTGATCTTGAGAGGAGTTTTTGTTAAAAACCCGAAATTCATTTTGCCAAGCGTAACACTTTGGGTCACAATAAATTTGAGAGAGAATTGGGATAAAAATCAAACATTTTAGTTTGCCTTCCAGACTTTTATCTACATCATGGGTTTCCAGTAATCCATCTGAAGAATTGGAATCAAAATAAATGGTTAAATCTTCCTTAAAAGTGCTTTCAAGTTCCTTTCTAAGATCTGCCACAAAATCAGTCACCCACCCACCCTTTGTATTCGGTCCTTCAGCATGGGTGGTAGTGCTATAACTAGTCCTGTTATCCTTGTGTCGATATGAAATAAATATGTCGTATTCGTATCCGGAAATTATCGATGGCATATCGCCAAATATACTAAACTTGGAATTGTTCTGGCAACTTTAGATTCCTTCATAAGGCTTACCTTTTATTAAAATTATTCAGAGGATTTCCTGCTAATTAATAACCGTTTTCTCCTATAAGCAGTCAACGATTGGCTAAGCCAAAATCAGCCATGGTAATAGTGCGATTAACAAAGCGATAAAAATCCAAATTAGAAGTCTGCGATTGGTTCTCTGTACCGAAGTCATAATAGGGCTGATATAACAAAGGTTTGTACGGAAGAAAAAAGGATAAGTTCATATTAGGATGGACATCTAATTGTGTTTAACAAATCCTTAACATCCCATCAGAATTGTTGATAAATATTCACTAAACTTGTGATCGAATTCTATTGATTTAACAACATGACCAAATATACCTTCACTGAAAAGAAAGACACTCGTTCTGGCTTTGGAATTGGCCTTCATGAACTAGGCAAACAAAACCCAAATGTAGTTGCACTTTGTGCGGATTTAATTGGCTCGTTGAAAATGGATGCCTTCAAAAAAGAGTTCCCGGAAAGGTTCTTTCAAATAGGTATAGCCGAAGCTAATATGATGGGGATTGCCGCTGGCTTAACCATCGGTGGTAAGATTCCATTCACAGGCACATTTGCCAACTTCTCAACCGGCCGAGTGTATGATCAAATACGTCAATCAATCGCTTACTCAGGTAAAAATGTTAAGATCTGTGCGTCCCATGCAGGTTTAACTTTGGGTGAAGATGGTGCTACTCACCAAATACTGGAGGACGTTGGTATGATGAAAATGCTACCTGGCATGACGGTAATTGTCCCCTGTGACCACAACCAGACCAAGGCAGCCACACTAGCTTTAGGCAACCACATCGGCCCCGTATATCTTCGTTTTGGGCGGCCAGTTTGGCCAATATTTACAGCCCCTGATAGACCTTTCGTTATCGGCAAAGCAGACAAGATGATTGACGGAAAAGACGTCACCATTTTTGCCAATGGCCATATGGTTTGGGAAGCTATTGAAGCAGAAGCCATCTTAGCCGAGAAAGGAATCAGTGTTGAGTTGATTAATATTCATACTGTAAAACCTTTGGATGTGGAAGCTATTCTTGCATCCGTTCAAAAGACAGGTTGTGCCGTTACCGTTGAAGAACATCAGATCAATGGAGGACTTGGAGATAGTGTTGCACAAGTTCTTTCGCGCTTTCATCCATCACCACTTGAGATGGTAGCAGTGAATGATTCGTTTGGTGAAAGTGGAACGCCTACTCAGCTTTTGAAAAAGTACGGCTTGGATAAAGAGAATATTGTTAAAGCTGTTGAGCGCGTGCTTGCCAGAAAAGGCAAATAAGATTCCCTTTTACTTTGCATTAAAACTGATTCTGGATTCTTGGGATTCTGGTAGCTTTGATTACTAGACATTCCTAGAATCATTATGAAATCATTTCCATTACTTCTGTTAATTGTTGTCTGTTCGATTTCGCATTCCCTCGCTCAGGCAAATAAAGCAATCCTAATCGAAGATAAGACTTGGGTAGATGCTCAAGCCCTTCTAAGTGATAGCACTATTGTTGTCATTCCCCTTGGAGCTGCCGCGAAAGAGCATGGGCCTCACCTGCTTTTAAAAAATGATTTCCTTATTGCGGAATATCTTAAAGAACGGATTGCTAAAACAGAGAATGTAGTCATCTACCCCACTCTCAATTATCACTATTACCCAGCTTTTCTGGAATACCCTGGCTCTTCCTCACTTAGGCTTGAGACCGCTTCTGACCTTTTGATTGACGTTTGCAGGATCATTTCAGCCCATGGTCCAAAGAAATTTTACATCCTGAATACGGGGGTCTCAACGATTGCACCGCTGAGGATTGCGGCTGAAATACTTGCGAAACAAGGAATCCAAATGGGATTTACTGATCAAATGATTATTGCCCAAGAAGCCTAATCCAGAGTAAAAAAACAGCAAGCCGGTACTCATGCCGATGAAATCGAGACTTCCATGATGCTGTACATGGCTCCTCAAACTGTGGATATGAAAAAGGCAGCCAAAGACATTCCTGAAAATGATGCACCAGGACCGCTTACCCTTATCCCAACTACAACAGGACATTATTCACCAACTGGAATCTATGGAGATGCAACACTAGCCACACGCGAGAAAGGTGAGATTGTGGTTGAGGCAATGGTCGCTGGAATCCAAAAAGAAATTCTGCAACTGCGAAACTCTAAAGTCCTTGCCAGTTCGTTTTCAAATACATCGTCAAAAGTCATTGGCTCATATGAGATCGCTTCCAATGACTTAATAAAAGTCTTCGAAGAAGAAGGAAAATTATACGCCCAGCGAAATGCGGACAGAAAACTTCTGTTACAACGTAAATCCGAAAACTCATTTTACGCTGGTCAGACAGGACGACTTGTTTTCTTCTCAGCTGAAAATGAAAAGTATCAAACGGTTTATCTGAATTTATTGGGCAAAGAGTTACTTTGTCAAAGAATAAACTAAATACTATCCCTGCTATGAAGTCCATTCGAATTCTTATTTTCCTTTTCTTAATAACCAATTACCAATCCATTGCGCAAGAATTAAAGAGTTACGCTTTCACAAAAGTAAATCTCTTCAATGGAGTTGAAAACAAAGTCTACCCAAACGCGATTGTCTTTGTTAAAAACGGAAAGGTTGAACGAATTGGAAAAGATGGCGATCCCATTTCCGGATACGAGGTGATCGATTGTCAGGGCAACTACATGATGCCCGGCATGATCGATGCACATTCGCACATGGATAATCTTGCTTCTGCAAAGCGGGCACTTGAAACAGGCGTTACAACAGTGCGCACTGCAGGTGTCTCCGCTTTCCAGGATGTATCGTTAATGGAGCTTTCCAAAAGTGGAAAAATATCTGGACCTGATGTAATACCCGCTGGCGTTTACGTATCACCAAATCTTGAAGAAACAATTCTGGCTGACCCAAGACTGGGTGTACTCATCAATGGAGTAAGAACAGATGAAGAACTTAAACTCTTGGTCAACGTAAATATTGATCGTGGCGCCAAAGTAATAAAGACTCGTGGAACCGAAAGAGCCGGCAGGCCAGATACAGACCCACGCGAGCAAGTTTACACCGAGCAGCAGATAAGGGTAATTGTTCAAGAAGCAGGCAAGCGAGGCGTACCAGTAATGATTCACGCTCATGGTGATGAGGGCTCACGAGCTGCTGTATTAGCTGGGGCTAAAAGCATAGAGCATGGAACATTCTTAAGTGATGAAACTCTCACTCTTATGAAAGAGAGAGGCACTTATCTTGTGCCTACTTTCATTACACTGGAAGACCTTACACAACCCGGAGGTGATTATGTAGGGCCTGTTTTGGAACTAAGAGGAAAATTTATGATGCCTCAAGCTGAAAAAGTTTTTAAGAAAGCTCATTCACTTGGAATTAAAATTGTTACCGGAGCTGACAATAGCTATACCGCAAACACAACGAGTCGGATATCGTTGGAATGCGCCCACTTTGTTCGCATGGGTATGTCAAACTTTGACGCCATTCAATCTGCAACCACTTTAGCTTCTGAACTTTTAGGCGTTGAAAAAACCACTGGAAGAATTGAAAAAGGTTTTGATGCCGATCTCATACTACTTCCAGGAAATCCTCTTCAGGAAATTAGATACCTGCAAGATGTATTGCTAGTAATGAGTAATGGACAACTTGCTTTGAAACGAATTCCATTCGGAAAATAAGGAACTAATTGTAATTGATTATTCCACAAATGGTACTATTCCGATTATAATCCAAGACTATCTTTCACGAACATAACCTACACCTAATCATGAAAAGACTTATACTCTGTTTGGCTATTCTCTGCTGGACCAGTTCATTTGCACAGCAAAAAACCATCACCGGGTTTGCCAAAGAATCTGCTGATACTGAGTTAAAACTAGAAGAGAAATTCGATAGCTACCTGAAAGCGGATAACCTCGATCAGTGGATGAAAAAACTCACGGCTCGACCTCACCATATAAGTTCGGCCTACGGAAAAGCCAATGCAGAGTACATGCGAGATCTCTTCAGAAGCTGGGGCTATGAAGCAGAAATCGAAACGTATAAAGTCCTCTTCCCTACCCCTAAGGTTCGCGTTCTTGAGATGACCGGACCAACAAAATTCACAGCAAAATTATCCGAGCCGGTTTTGAAAGAAGATGGAACTTCAGGTCAGAAAAGCGAACAACTTCCAGTGTACAATGCATGGTCAGCAGATGGTGATGTTACAGCGGAGTTAGTCTTCGTAAATTATGGTGTGCCCGATGATTATCTTTTGCTCGAACAAATGGGCATTGATGTGAAAGGCAAAATCGTAATTGCAAAATATGGCGGTTCTTGGCGCGGCATCAAACCAAAAGTGGCTCAAGAGCATGGCGCTATTGGTTGTTTGATTTATTCTGATCCTAAAGAAGATGGATACTTCCAAGGTGATGTTTATCCACAGGGTGCATTCCGACCAAAAGATGGCGCGCAAAGAGGGTCGGTAATGGATATGCCTATTTATCCGGGCGATCCATTAACACCAGGTATTGGCGCCACTGCCGATGCAAAGCGACTTGAACGAAGTGAAGTAACTAACTTAATCAAGATTCCAGTCATTCCAATTTCATATGGCGATGCGCAACCACTATTATCTGCTTTAAGCGGACCCGTTGCGCCTGAAAAATGGCGTGGCGGTTTGCCCATAACATATCACGTTGGCCCAGGGCCTGTAACTGTTCATCTTAAACTTCAGTTTGACTGGAAGATGGTTGATTGTCACAACGTGATCGCCAAAATAAAAGGCTCTGAGTTCCCTGATGAATGGGTCATACGTGGTAATCACCATGATGCCTGGGTAAATGGCGCCAACGATCCTATCAGCGGAATGGTGGCCGAAATGGAAGAGGCGCGTGCTATCGGTGAAATGGTAAAGGCGGGATGGAAACCAAAGCGTACGATCATTTATTGTGCCTGGGATGGTGAAGAGCCAGGTCTAATGGGTTCAACAGAATGGGTAGAACATCATGCACAGGAGCTTCAACAGAAGGCTGTGGCCTATATAAACTCTGATGGCAATGGCCGCGGATTTTTATATGTGCAAGGTTCCCATAC
Source organism: Bacteroidia bacterium (assembly GCA_031414855.1). Taxonomy (GTDB): domain Bacteria; phylum Bacteroidota; class Bacteroidia; order Cytophagales; family Cyclobacteriaceae; genus ELB16-189. The sequence continues at coordinate 8,190 of JANOQK010000012.1, forward strand.
ATTGGAAACGATGGTGAGTGAAGTGGCACGTGACGTAAATGATCCTCAAACTGGAGCAAGTGTACTTGAACGCAACAAATCCTATCGTGCAGCAACTGCTTTAACTACGAAAGCGAAAAAAGAAATTCTCGATAAAAAATCAATGACCATTGGGGCATTGGGTTCTGGCTCTGACTACTCTCCATTTATTCAGCATCTTGGTATTCCTTCCTTCAACATTGGATATGGAGGCGAGGACGATGCTGGTGTCTATCACTCTGTTTATGATTCTTATGATCACTACAAACGTTTTGGAGACCCCAAATTTGAGTACGGAGTAGCTCTTGCCAAAACCGCAGGCCGCACCACCTTGCGTTTGGTGAATGCCGATGTGCTTCCGTTTGATTTTAAAGCCTTCCATAAAACGGTAAATACTTATTTGACGGAAGTGACCACACTGATCGATAATCTTAGAGAGTCAACAGAAATCGAAAATCAGATGATCAGGGAGAAAAGATATGTTCTAGCATCTGATCCTAGCGCAAAGTATGTAGCACCTGTTGCAAAAGATCAGGTTCCTTTTATTAACTTCTCAAGCTTACAAAATGCAATTAGTGCCTTGGAAAAAAGCGCTGCAACCTTTGCTGAATTATCAGCTGCAAATCCAAAGCCGAACACAAATCTTACTCAGCTGAATAGATTGCTCTACCAGGCAGAGCAAAAATTGCTGTCTCCCAATGGACTGCCACGAAGAGGCTGGTATAAGCATACCATTTATGCACCTGGATTTTATACAGGCTACGGAGTAAAGACATTGCCTGGAGTTCGTGAAGCGATTGAACAGCGGGCATGGACTGAGGCACAGGAGCAAATTGAGATAGCCGCAACAGCTCTTAATGAATACACGAAGCAGGTTGATACAGCAAGTAAGATATTGAAGTTACGTTGATAGGGGTGGATTCAGTCGGCAACGTGATTTACCAACCTTAGTATTTTAGATGAATCCTGGTAGATTTGGACAAAACATTTTCCTCTTACATGCGCTTTCCTAAAAATTGCATCACTCTACTATTCGCTATTCTTTTCATTGGATGCGAAGAAGAGGTTCCACCCACTGCCCCTTTTTCAATTACAACTTCTACTCTATTTCTTGAAAATATTGTCCCGTAAATATCAAACCGGAGAATAGTTCGCAAAAAAACTGGAGAATATTTTGCGGAATATTTGTCGTGGAAAACTGAATCGGAAAACTGAATCGGAAAATCGGGTGTGGAAAAATGGTTTGTGCAAAAAAAAAAGTTAAGTAGAAAAATCAATTCTGAAAAGAAAGCCTGTGTATAACCGCAGTTTTGCGCAA
>JANOQK010000013.1:0-5118 GCA_031414855.1 Bacteroidia bacterium
GCTACCACTGCAGCAACTTCAATTGCTTCAGCAATTCTTCCGGCAGGAATTTCAGCAATCATTTCCTGCGTAGTTTCTTCAATTGATTTTTTTGATTTTTCTGATTTAGATTTAATGATAGTTTCTAACCGACCTGTCATAGTAGCTCCGGGTAGAACGTTGTTAACTGTAATACCAAATAAGGCCAATTCTAGCGAAAGGGTCTTGGCCCAATTAGCTACAGCGCCACGAATAGTATTGGAAACACCAAGTCCACGGATCGGAATTTTAACAGATGTTGAAATAATATTAATGATTCTTCCAAAGCCAGCTTTTTTCATTCCTGGAACCAGCGTTTGAACTAAAATCTGATTGCAAAGAAGATGATTGGAAAAGGCCCTGAGAAATTCTTCAGGCGTTGCTTCTATGGCAAGACCGGCCGGTGGCCCGCCAGTATTATTTACGAGGATGTGAACTGTTTTTCCTTTCCCATATTTTTCAATGATGGCCTGTAAGGTTTCGGGTGAATTAAAATCGGCCACCAACGAAGTGTGCAGTTGATTGGGCTTAACAATCGGAAGTTCCTTTAAAACAGACTTCAGTTTTACCTTATCGCGTGCTAGTAGTGTTACACTAGCCCCCAGAGATGCCAATTCGATGGCAGAAGCTTTGCCAATGCCTTGCGTGCTACCGCACACAATAGCCCTTTTTCCGGTTAAATCAAGATTCATAAATCGCTTTATGACAAATATAAAAAGAACATCTTCTTTATTAACTTTAGCACCGCAAGACTTCTGCACTTTAACTTATCAAATATGTCTATCCGCAGACCTTTTAATCTGAAACAATGGATCACTGATAACCGTGAGTTGCTAAAACCACCAGTGGGTAACAAGAATTTGTATGCCGATGCGGGTGATTATATTGTGATGATCGTAGCGGGCCCAAATGCGCGCAAAGATTATCACTATAACGAGACAGAAGAATTGTACTACCAATTAGAGGGAGACATCACAGTGAAAATTCAGGAGGATGGAAAGTCAGTAGCCATTCCACTAAAAGAAGGAGATATGTTTTTATTGCCGGCACGTGTTCCTCATTCACCTATTCGCCCTGCCAATTCAATAGGCTTGGTGATTGAATGCAAGAGAGCCGCCATTGAGGACGATGGACTTATGTGGTTTTGTGAAAATTGCAATCATAAACTGCATGAATACAAGTTCCACTTGAATAACATTGAGAAAGATTTCATTCCTCGCTTTCGCGATTTTTATGGATCACAAGAATTTCGTACGTGTAAAAATTGTGGCACTGTGATGGAGGCAGACCCAAGATTTGTTTGATTAAGTGACTATTACTTTTGATTAGATTGGAGAGCAATATGTTTCTCTCTATCATTACGATTTTACCAGAGAGTAACTCATCATGAAATTTCAAAACTCACTTGCCGGTGCCCGCGCTCTCGATCGTGCCGATCCCCTAAAATCCTTTCGATCAAAATTCCATCAACCTAAAATAAAAGGGAAGGAAGTTATTTACTTCACGGGTAACTCCCTGGGCTTACAACCTAAGTCTGCTAAAAAATTTATAACGGAAGAGTTAGACGACTGGGCCCAGCTTGGAGTAGAAGGTCATTTTGATGCACATAGACCCTGGCTTCACTATCATAAGTTTAGTAAGAAAGCGTTAGCGGAAATTGTCGGAGCAAAGCCTTTGGAAGTCGTGGCGATGAACCAACTTACGGTCAATTTGCATTTGATGATGGCGTCTTTCTACCAACCAACTGAAAAGCGTTTTAAGATCATCACCGAAGCAGGGGCATTTTCTTCCGATCAATATGCACTTGAATCTCAATTGAAATTTCACAAACTTAATCCTGAAAATGCTCTGATTGAATTGAAGCCTCGGGCAGGTGAATTTACTTTGAGAACAGAAGATATTGTTAAAGCAATTGAAGAACATTCAAACCAAGTAGCGCTCGTTATTTTTGGTGCAATACAATATTATACCGGACAATTTTTTGATATACAGAAAATAACTAATGCTGGGCATAAGGCTGGGGCCTATGTTGGCTTTGATCTGGCACATGCTGCAGGTAACGTTCCGCTTAATCTTCATAAAGATGAAGTTGACTTTGCCGTTTGGTGCGGCTATAAATATTTGAACTCAGGCCCCGGAGGCATGGCAGGTGCATTTGTGCATGAGCGGCATGCTGCCAACTTTGAACTTCCCCGACTAGCAGGCTGGTGGGGTCACCATGATAAGGAGCGCTTTCAAATGAAGAAGGGATTTAAGCCTATGCCAGGTGCAGATGGCTGGCAACTTTCAAACTTCCCCGTTTTATCAGGTGCCGCTCAATTGGCATCATTAGAAATATTTCAGAAGGCAGGAATAAAAAATTTGAGAAAGAAGAGTATTCGGCTCACTGATTATCTCGAATTCTTATTGAAAGAAATGGATAGTAAGGAAGAATACTTTTCTATTATCACTCCTTCCAATTCAAAGGATCGCGGTTGTCAGTTGTCTATCCTAATGAAGAGAGATGGAAGAAAAGTATTTGATAGTATTATGAAAGCTGGAGTCTTGGCCGATTGGAGAGAGCCTGATGTAATTCGTGTAGCACCCGTGCCTTTGTATAATACATTTATAGAAGTATTTAGATTCAGTGAGATTTTTAAGAAAGCATTATTATAAAGTAAGATGTATTCAAAAGAGAAAAACATTGCCATAATAGGTGCCGGGTTGGTTGGTTCGTTGCTTTCTATCTATTTGGCGAAGCGAGGTTATAAGATTACTGTGTTTGAACGTAGAGCTGATATGCGTAAGAGCGCGATGGATGGGGGGCGATCCATCAATCTTGCTTTAAGTAATCGAGGGATAAGAGCTTTGGAAGAAATAGGTTTGGCCGATGTGATCAAACAAACAGCTGTTCCTATGCACGGTCGTGTGATGCATGACCGTCTGGGGAAGCTTACGTTTCAACCCTACGGAAAACAAGGGCAGTTTATTAATTCGGTTTCTCGAAGTGGATTGAATAAGGCCCTGATGACAGAGGCAGAAAAATTGGGTGTTAATTTTTTATTTGATCATCGGGTTGAGAAAGTGAATCTTGTAAATACAGTGCTTACTACTGTTGACGGTCGACAGTCGACAAGGAGTTTGATAGTATCATTGGTTCGGATGGCGCCTTCTCCGCGGTTCGTGGTGCACTTCAGTTTACAGATCGATTTGATTTCTCACAGGATTATATTGATCACGGCTATAAAGAATTGCACATTCCTGCTGGTGATGCGGGTTCCTTTCAATTAGAAAAGAATGCGTTGCATATCTGGCCACGCGAAAGTTTTATGATGATTGCGCTTCCCAATCCCGATGGAAGTTTTACATGCACTTTATTCTTCCCATTTGAAGGGGCAACATCTTTCAATAGTCTTAAAACGGATGACGATGTAATTCATTTTTTTAAAACAACTTTTCCAGACGCCTGGAAGCTAATGCCTGATGCGTTGAGGGATTTTAAAACAAACCCTACGTCTTCGTTAGTAACTGTAAAATGTTTTCCGTGGCTACGAAACAAAACTTTATTAATTGGAGATGCTGCGCATGCTATTGTTCCTTTTTTTGGACAAGGTATGAACGCGGGATTTGAAGATTGCCGGGTATTGAATGAATTGCTGGATAAACATCAGGACAACTGGGACAAAGCGCTGCCCGAGTTTCAAAAATTACGCAAACCCGATACTGATGCAATCGCTAAACTAGCATTAGATAATTTTATTGAAATGCGCGATTTAGTAGCAGATGCTGATTTTCTACTACGCAAAAAGATAGAAGCAAGACTTCATGAATTATTTCCGGATAAATGGATTCCGCTTTATTCGATGGTAACATTTTATGATCACATCCAATATTCGGATGCTTACGCAACAGGGCAAAAGCAAAAGAAGATTATGGATCAGGTTATGCTTACACCCGAGATTGATAAAAATTGGGAGCGCCTAAACTTTGAAGAAATCGTTACAGCGTTGGGAGGAGGAAATTCAAAATTCAAAAATTGAGTTTAGCGTCTTGTGTTTTGAATCTAAGGTATATGAATTTTATACTCTTCAAATCGTTGTAAAACTTCTTTCACGTAATTCACGGGTCCTTCGCATCTGCAAAACCCTGCCATTGCAACAGCATCACGGTAATATTTTGGATTTGATTTTTGGAGTAGGTAATACTCCACATGGTCGTCCCATAAGATTGGGCTTTTTCCGTATTTCTTTGTAAGATTTCTAGCATCCAGCACATGAGAAAGGCCAACGTTATAAGAGGCTAGGACGAATTTTATTCGTTCCGTTGAATCGGTTACGGTCTTTGCCCATTGCTTATCCAGGTATTTTAGAAAACGTACTCCAGCTTTTATGTTTTGGTTAGGATCATAGACATTGCTCACTCCAAAATGCTCAGCGGTTTCAGGCATCAGTTGCATTAATCCAATGGCACCCGCCCAGGATTGTACATTCGGATCAAAGTTGGATTCTTGATACATCACAGAGGCAACCAATCTCCAATCCCATCCTAATAATTCGGCTCCTTCTTTTATTTGATCATCATAAGGTGAAAGCTTGTTGCCTCCAAAAGAAGAAAAATCACTATGAGCGCGTTGTAAAGAGGTGCGTGGACTATTGAAGTATTTGTCAAAGATCACTTGAAATGTGCCTTCCTTTTTGATCTTGGCTAACCACTTGTTCAACGATTCAAGAGTAACGGGTGAATTTTTTCGCACCGCCCATGCAATTTGTTGCGGTAAACTCAACACTGTTTTAATATCAATCTCAGGGTAATAGGTGGCGTTGACCATGGCAATTGTTTGATCATTAACCGTGAGAGGGATTTCTCCTGTCGCCACTTTTTGAATCAATGCTTCAGTTTCGCTGTCGGCTGAGTCTTCTCGAATTATTATTTCTCCACCTATTTCCTGAGAGAGATTTTCAAGCCGGGCTTTGAAGGAGGATCCTTTCTTAACAAAAACTTCTTTGCCAATTAAATCAGCTGGATTGCGAATCAATTCCTTTTCAGCCAGGTAAGGATTGGCTTTCCAGTTATCTGGTTTCCTCTGAATTAGAACCTGACTTGTATTAAAATGTGTTTTGG
>JANOQK010000014.1:0-7542 GCA_031414855.1 Bacteroidia bacterium
GAAGAAATGAATTATTTAAAATTTATCATAAACTCTCCAGGTGTTTTTGGCATTCGAAATTTCAGACAAGGCTCTATGAACTGGGTTGAGTTTTTGATTAACGGCCAAGTCAAAAAATTTGAATTCTACATTGAAAATCAAACGATGGAAGATTATATTATTTCATTAATAGGAGAACTCAAGACCATCTACAGTATTCCTATTACGGTTGAGATAAAAGCAGGAAAGGGCAAAGAGTCATGGTTTGAATCGTGGTTTGGGAATGGTTGAGTTCTCCCCCCCCAGTTAGCGCGCGTTTGCAACGCGAGCTCTTTCGTTACTTCTTCAACGCCATGTAGGTCCAGGCTGCACCTGCCAGATCGACTACGCCAAATGGGAGAAGTTCCAGCGGAGCCCAGCCGATCAGTACAAAAACAACAAACCAGAGAAATACGGATGCACGCACGTAGATAGATAAAGTGAGGAAAAGCGTGTTATTGGTGGGCGCCATAAAAACATAGTATAGGCCAATACCAAAAACCACCACACCCAGTACATGTATCCACACTTCTGTGGTTTCGGCTATGCCAACAATGGCAAGCAGCATGTTGGGGAAGGCTACGAGCGTAACGCCAGTGAGCAAAAGATAGAATCCAAAATAATACAAAGATTTCGAAGCAGGTGTCATGGAGTGTCGGTTTAGGGTGAGAGTTGTTATTTGAATAAAGATATTATTTTATTTTGATCAATCGCTCCCACACTTCACAGTCTTTGCGCCCAGTAGAATCCGTAATGGTTTGTTTAAACCGATCGGGTCCATCGAATTCAATAGCCACATCAAACGAATTACCCCTCATGAATGGAAATGTAGAAACATCAAACGTCTCTTTCAGCTTGTTGTCTCCTTGCATTTCGAATCGTCCATATCCGATGGCAGTATGCATCAGCTTAAGAGAATCGAGATAATTAACACCAAACATAAGATGGCCTGCAAAGTAAGTTTTGTACTCTTTCAGATCTTGCGTTGTGGTGTCAGGTCCGGTAATGGAGTAACTCTTCACTATTTCCCAGGCTCCGTCCAACGGTGAAGTCTTCGGTTCACCAACCGATTCATATTCTTCAGTGAGTGTATATTTTTTGCTTTGCGCCTCCAGGCCTGTTATTACTTGTCTATATCCTGCCGCAGTTGATTCAATCTCCAAATGAAATAATGGATTAGTAACATCCTCAGTGCTGTCGACCGAACTATAGATCAAGTTCTCTTTAATTGATCCTTCGACAAGACCATACGTTGCAATGCCAAATGAGGAAATAGAATCGGCACCAAAGCGCGTGTACATCATGTAATCAGGTGTGTATATTTTTAATTGTTTCACGCCCACGATCACGGAGTCTTTTTTTCCATCGTGTAGAGATTGGGATACCATATTATATGCACCGGGCATATCCCGTATTTCCTTGGTGCAGCCTAAAATGGCAACTGCCGCGAAAAAGAAAACAAGCTTTTTCATAGGTAAAGATTAGGTGAAATCCAGGTTTGGCTAATAAAATGTATCAATAAAACCAGTCGGAAACAAGATTTGTAACCCGTAACCGATTGATTTATAAATAACTCTGCTTTTTTTTCGGTGAATTACTTGGCGGAATAATTGATGTTAGGCCGTTTTCGCGGCAGGGATAGTAGTCCCGCAATAAAGCGGGATAAACTCCAAACCCGAAGTGAGGCGGCCTGTGCGAGGCCGGACTTGTAGCGGATAGCCCGGTGACTGGATTGCCGAAATGGACAAATCTTCCATTTCGTCCCACTTTTCTTCGAACAGAGAAATCTTCAATTCAAGGCAATCTGGCAAGCCAGGCAGCCTGCCCTCCGTACGAAATACTTCGGGAGGCGGGCCGCAAAATTCCTTATTAATCCACAAAGTGGTCTTTTTGTTACATATTCTTACGATTTTATTAAAAAAGTGGTGGAAAGTGGTGGAAAGTGGTGGGAAATTACATACGTTTGTTTAGGAGAAAAAGGCAACCACTACGTCTATGACTTTCTTCACTAGCGAATACGAAAGTAAACTTGATGCCAAGGGCAGGATTGTTCTGCCTGCGCGGATAAAAGCACAGCTACCCGAAGGGGATAGCCAGGAGCTTGTCATTCGCAGGGGTTTCGAGCCATGTCTGATCGTATACCCAATGGTGGAGTTTAAAAAGGTCTTCTCAAAAATTTCAGGGCTCAACGAGTTTAACGAAGAGTATCGCAAACTTCAGCGGAACTTTTTGTCTGGGGTAGTAACAGTAGAGCTGGACAGCAATGGCCGGTTTCTGATCCCCAAGAACATGCTCACCTATGCGCAGCTTGACAAAGAGGCGATGTTGGTTGGCACGGGAAGCAAAGTTGAAATCTGGAATCCAACAATCTATGAGAAGCACCTGATCCAAGATCCTGGTGAGTTGTCGAAGCTGGCGGAAAAGTATTTGAATGAGTAGAGGTGTTGGCTTGCGGTCGAATGGCCTCAAGCTGCAGGCTACAAGCTGAGTAGAGTTAAAAGCTACGGGCTTCTAGCTGTGAGCTACGAGTTTAAAGTGAGTTCAGGTTTTCTTTAAGACTGATGAAGAATTTTAAGAAACTGAAGATATGGCAAAAGGGAATGGAGTTGGTGCTAATGACTTACAAGCTTGCAGACCAGTTGCCCAAGGAAGAAAAATTTGGATTGAGAAGTCAAATGACAACAGCCGTGATTTCCATTCCATCAAATATAGCTGAGGGCAGTTCGAGGAAGAGCAAAAAGGATTATGTGAAGTTTCTCGAATATTCTCTTGGATCGGCTTATGAACTTGAGACGCAAGTTACAGCCATTGACATGTTGAATTATGGTGATAAAGAATTGAGAGAGATGATTTTAATGGGTATTGATGAGGAGCAAAAGATGTTGCAAAGCTTCATGACAACCGTAGAAGGCTCATGACGAAAAGCACTAAGCTAGCTCGAAGCTCGCAACTCAAAACTCGAAGCTGATGTACCACAAGCCAGTAATGTTACAAGAATGCATCGAAGGATTAGCAATTAATCCCGCGGGCATCTATGTAGATGTAACCTTTGGTGGAGGTGGGCATAGCATGAAAATTCTTGAGCAACTGAAAGAAGGACGGTTGATCGCATTCGATCAGGACGAGGATGCCAAGAAGCAGTCTGATAATATTCAGAGTCGTTCTTTTACATTTTGTCAGGAAAACTTCAAATACATGAAACAGTATTTGAAGTTGAATGGAATTACCAAAGTGGATGGCATACTGGCCGACTTAGGAATTTCATCGCATCAGATTGATTCACCGGAGCGTGGATTTTCAACGCGTTTTGATGGACCATTGGATATGAGGATGAATAAGAAGTCGGGCGTAACAGCAGCAAAACTTTTGAATGAATATCCGGAGGAAAAGCTTCATAAGATTTTTGGAATGTATGGTGAAGTGAAGAATGCAAGGACATTGGCAAAGGCAATTGAGCAACAACGGGCGATGAAAAGATTTGAAAGCAATAATGATTTAATAACTGTATTGAAATCATTAGCGCCACGAGGGAAAGAGTTCAAATACTACGCACAAGTGTTTCAGGCCTTGCGCATAGAAGTGAATCAGGAGTTGGAAGCATTGGAAGAGTTTTTATTGCAGTGTGCGGATGTCATGAATACTGGGGGAAGATTGGTGGTCATGAGTTATCACTCGTTGGAAGACAGGATGGTGAAAAACTATATCAACACAGGAAAGGTATATGGAGAATTGGAAAAAGATTTTTACGGAAACCCAATTAAACCTTTTCAAGCAATAACCCGAAAGCCTGTCGAGGCTTCGGAAGAAGAAGTGAAAGAAAACAATAGGGCGAGAAGTGCGAAGTTGAGAATAGCGGAAAAGCTTTAAGCAATAAGATGAAAGTTGAAAGCTTAAAAAGTAAACAAGATGGCGGAAAACAAATTTAAAATCGGAGGAGCAGAAAGAACGAATGAGCCGAAGGTAAAGGCCCCGGTGAATAATGGTAAGAGTATGTTCTCTGGTTTAGAGAAAAAATTGAAGTTGGAAAGCTATTTCGAGGAAGGCTTTCCTGTTCAATACTTACCTAAGATTTTGTTTGTGATGCTGTTGAGCTTGATCTACATCAGCAACACGCATTATGCGGAGAAGGCAACCCGCCAGATTGACAAAGCGCAAAATGAAGTGGAGGACTTACGGGCAGACTACACAACATTAAAATCGGACGTGATGTTTGCCAGTAAACAAAGTGAAGTAGCCAGAAGAGTGAAGTCATTGGGATTAAAAGAAAGTTTGAACCCACCTTTTAAAGTAGTAGTGAAAGATTAATGAATATTAAGAAGTCCATATTAGTCAGGGTAAGAGTCGCATTCTTGTGTGTGGTGGTCTTTGCGCTTTGTGTGAGTGCGAAGATTGGTCACATTCAATTTGTAGAAGGTGACAAGTGGGCGAAAATGAGCGAAGAAATCAACTTTGATTATAAAAAAGTAAAAGCTACGCGTGGTAACATCTATTCCGACAATGGAAGTCTGCTTGCCACTGATTTACCTTTCTATAGAGTGGCTCTCGATCCAACCTTAGCAAAGGATGAAATTTTTAGGAAAGGCATTGACTCATTGTCTCTAATGCTATCGAAGTATTATAAAGACAGATCTGCTAAAGATTATAAGGAGATGCTGAAAGATGCACGTGCAACTGGCAAACAGTATGTAACTCTTAATCGTAAGCAGATCAACTACCTCACCAAAAAGGAAATGATGACCTGGCCGATAATTCGTGAAGGCCGATACAAAGGAGGGGTGATCTTTGAAAAAATTGATGTGCGTTATCGTCCCTTTTCAAATCTCAGCCGAAGAACAGTAGGTTTTGTAAATGAAGACGGCAAGGGCGCTGGTCTTGAATACAGTTTTGATGAAGCATTGGGTGGACAAGATGGTGAAGCGTTGTTTCAAAAAATTGCCGGAGGAACATGGAAACCAGTGTTTGATGGAAACAGTATCAAAGCCGTAGATGGTCTTGACATCCAAACTACAATTGATATTAACCTTCAAGATGTTGCGGAGACTTCTCTTTACAATGCCATGAAACAACACGATGCCGATGCCGGAACAGTGGTGGTAATGGAAGTAAAGACCGGTCACATCAAAGCCATCTCAAATCTAAGCGCCAATGGCAGTGGTGACTACGAAGAAAAATTCAATCACGCTATTGGAGGTTCATTCGAACCAGGTTCTACTTTTAAGTTGGTAACCATGATGGCATTGCTAGAGGACACCAACATTGAATTGTCTGACAGCATCAACACTGGAGCAGGTGAATTCACTTTTTATAATAAGAAAGTGCGTGATCACGAGGAAGGTGGATATGGACGTATCACTATTAAGGATGCCTTCGAACGTTCATCCAACATTGCCATGGCCAAGTTGATGGACAAACATTTTGGAACTAAGCCATCCAAGTTTTTGGAATACTTAGATAATTTGAAACTTTCTAAGCCATTGGGTTTACAAATCACAGGGGAAGCCTATCCTAAGATCACCCGACCAAAAGATAAAAACTGGAGTGGTATCACGTTACCCTGGATGGCCTATGGTTATGGATTTGAAATTTCACCTATGCATACCTTGGCCTTATACAATGCTGTGGCGAATGATGGTAAGATGGTTAAACCCGTTTTTGTTACGTCTGTAAATAAAGCTGATGAAGTGAAAAAAGAGTTTGAAACAGAAACGCTGAATTCCAAAATCTGCTCTAATAGAACGTTGAACCAACTAAAGCTTTTATTGGAAGGGGTGGTGGAGCGAGGCACAGCTAAGAATTTGAAAAATTCATATTATAGAATTGCAGGAAAAACAGGAACTGCAGTAATTTTAAAGGATGGTCGTTATGAAAAGAAATACATCACATCTTTTGTTGGTTACTTCCCGGCACATGCTCCTAAGTATTCGGCCATAGTATTGATTAAAAACCCTAAAGGAATTCATCAATACGGCAATAGCGTAGCCGGCCCTGTGTTCAAGGACATTGCTGATAATATTTATTCGCGCGATATCAATCTTCATTTAGCCATGGAGAAAAAAGCAACGCTGGAGCCAGGAGTGTTTCCGGTGATTCGCGCGGGCAAACAAGACGAGTTGACCATGTTGAGTAATGAATTAGGAATTTCTAATCACACTTCAACCGAAGAAGAGTGGATCAAAGCTGCTAAAAATGGCAGCGCAGTTGTTTGGAAAAAGAATGCAGTGGTGCGAGATCATGTACCCGATGTAACTGGTATGACATTCCGCGATGCGATTTTCTTATTGGAGAAATCGGGATTACGAGTTTCCTATGAAGGAAAGGGCCGAGTATCGGAACAGTCACTTTCACCGGGCACAAGAGTAAGTAAGGGATCCAGAATTTATTTGAGATTGAGTTAATGGCAGAGCTGAAAGACATATTATATAGAGTTCATATCACCTCCACATCAGGTAACATGAACGTGGTTGTGAAAGGTATTTGCTTTGACTCACGAAAAATACAACCTGATTTTTTATTCATCGCCATAAAAGGAACTCAATCGGATGGACATGCTTTCATTGAAAAGGCTGTGAGCATGGGCGCGGCATGTGTTGTAGCCGAAACCCTTCCTTCTAGTATTTCAGACAAAGTAACTTATGTTGCTGTTAAAGACAGCGCGAAAGCGTTAGGAATTATTGCTTCTAATTTTTATGGCAATCCATCTTCTAAACTGAAATTAGTTGGAGTGACAGGAACAAACGGTAAAACAACCGTTGCAACGTTATTATTCAAACTGTTTAGTTCACTTGGCTACCGCTGCGGAATGTTATCCACAGTTGTGAATAGAATTGTTGATAAAGATTTTCAGGCGACACACACCACTCCAGATCCAATTCAGATCAACGAGTTATTGGTGAAAATGCTGGAGGAGAAATGTACGCATTGCTTTATAGAAGTTAGCTCTCATGCAGTAGCACAAGGCCGCATTGAAGGTTTAAATTTTGTGGGCGGACTATTTACCAACATCACGCACGATCATCTTGATTATCACAGAACATTTGAAAGTTATATCCGCGCCAAGAAGGGCTTCTTTGATGCGTTGTCATCGGATGCATTTGCTTTAGTAAATGTTGATGATAAGCGAGGCATGATCATGCTGCAGAACACCAAAGCTAAAAAGCAAACCTATGGGTTAAAAAAGATGGCCGACTTCAAGGCCAAGATAATTACAAATTCCATTGAAGGATTGGAGATGGAGATTGGTGAACGTAATGTTTGGTTCAAGCTGATCGGTGATTTTAATGCTTATAATTTATTGTCTGTTTACGGGGCATCATGCTTATTAGGTGAAGATCCGGAAATGATATTGATGAAACTATCAGCATTGACAGGTGCTCCCGGTCGTTTTGAGTTGGTGATGCCCGGTTCAAAGTTTACGGCTATCGTGGATTATGCACATACTCCCGATGCGTTAAAAAATGTGTTAGAGACGATTGAACATTTCAGTTCTGGTAATGAACAAGTGATTTCAGTGGTGGGATGTGGAGG
>JANOQK010000015.1:0-8070 GCA_031414855.1 Bacteroidia bacterium
GTCTCGCATTTGATAGGGCCATTTCGTTCGATGACATCAACATTGCCCTGATCTTGTAAGGTATGATAGCCGTTAGTTAACATGCAAAATATTCCAAGGTTAGTTAATGATATGTGGAATTATCACCCCCTTAAAACTACTGTTTTTCGCCACCTTGTCATGAGGGATTAAAACGTACTTCCACGATTTGCCGCTGTTTTCAGAGGTAAATTCACTAGCATAATTACAGTATTTAAGTGCTGCTTTTGCCTTGTCCTTTACTTCCGGAGAATCCATTTCATTCGCGGCTTTCGTTTCTATCATGTATATACAATCTGCTGTCTCTACGATAAAATCAGGTTCGTATAATCTACTGTTGTGCTGCCAATAAATTCTGAACTGATTGGACGCTGGCCTTAACCATTTGACAATTTCGGTATCGTTTTCAAGAATGAAGGATAAGGTTTGTTCCGTTCGGCTGTCGAATTTATATTCAAAATGACAAGCCTTTGTAAAACCGCTAAATATATACTTTGGAACGTTGATAGCCGGAAAGCTATCATCCCTGTAATCCTTCCTTCCGATATTTTTAAGCGCAGTAAAATTCCAATCTTCAATCCTGGTGAAGGGTCTTACATTCGGTCTTTTATATTCCGGTTCGTTCAAACGGAAGTGCTGCATCATCTGATCATACATTTTTTTAGCTATGATCTTACGCCATTGAAAAATGGCTTTTCGCAAATCTTTTTTGTCGGCAAGATTATTCTCAATCTCCTTCAACGCTTGCTTTGCCAGTTTGTGCAATAAGTCTGCATTTTCATCATAATCAACCTCTGAAAAATTGATGATTTCTGAAATCAATAATTTTAACGGGCTACCATAATCCACCCCGGGCATAACATCAATGGTATCGTAGCTGTTGTCTTTTAGTCCGATTACTACAATCTCCTCATTGAGGGCTTCGTATTTCATTTCTGAAACCTCTAAATCAAAGTCTATAAATGAAGCCGTTATATCTCCTTGCACTAAATCCATTCTGGGTATCTCGATGGTTCTCTTCTTGAAATCCGTTACCAAGGCTTCATAGACTACTTCAGCTTCTCTTGCAATACTCTCGGCAAAAACATTCAACTGGCCAGTAGTAAGTTGCTGAACAACGGCTTCCATCACCTGCTTCTTTACTTCAGGTTTTGAAAGGTCTTCTACTCTTTTTACAGCAGAGTTAGAATTGAAAGTCGGTATTACATCGATCAGTATTTTTTTAGCATCGACAATATTTTGCTTTTGCTGTCTCTGCTCATTATCGGTTATCCTATTTACTTCATCTTGCTCTTTTTGCAGTTGTTGGTTAACCGTATTTTGAACATTGACTATTTCCGTTCGTGCCTGAAAATCTTGTTCATCAATCTCAATGAATTTAAGCTTATTTAATATTGAATTCGGATCTTGTGCTGCTGCAATAACTCTATTAAAATTATCATGCGCCACCACAGTTAACTTGTCAACTTTTTCAACTCCGGTTCTTTCTCCGCCAAAAGGTAAACGCAAACCTCTACCAATGGTCTGTTCTATCAATACCGATGCATTGGCTGCGCGTAGCGGCACAATAGTATAAAGGTTAGTTACGTCCCAACCTTCTTTGAGCATGTTTACATGAATGACAATTTCAATTTCATTGTCATCATGTTCTAGTGATAAAAATTGCTGCTCAATCAAATCTTCATTTCGGGTGGTACTATCAATCTGCAACACCTTTCCGGCATAAGCTCCGACATAGAAGTCGACAGAACTCACAAAATCATACACATCTTTTGCGTGTGTGGTGTCGCGACAGACAACCAGAATGAAAGGTTTTACTAATTTTTTGCCACTGGTAATTGAATAGAGTTTAAGTTCTTGCTTGGTGTCTTCATGAATGCTAATCGCATCCTCCAACTTAATTTTCTCAATCTCTTCCTCACTTCTTCCCTGTGGATTAAAATCCTTACGAGTCGCTATCGTAGGATTCTTAACATACAATCCATCGGTAAGTGCCTGAGCTAAACTATATTCATAGACTACATTTCTGAATTGATTACTCTTTTCATCTAGTGGAGTTGCCGTCATTTCCAAGCCGAGAATTGGCTTTAGCTCATTAATGGCATCCTTACTTTTATCGGCATGATAGCGGTGAGCTTCATCCATCAGAATTACTAAGTCGTTCAGGCCACTTAAATATTCCCAATAACTCTGACCGAGATATTCTGAAAGTCTTTTAATCCGTGGCTCCATGTTACGGCCACCTTCTTTGACGGGTTTAGTCTCACGTGAGAATTTGGAGATATTAAAAATATTGATCCTTATTTCCGTTTCAATGAAAAGACTGCTTGCCTGATTGTAATTATCACCTGTTATTACCACAGGTTTGTTGTGGACAAATTCGGCAAGGCCGTTGAACACATACTTTGGACTGCCCGGATTGCCAAAGTCTTCTATTAGCTTGTTATAAATAGTAAGATTGGGTGCGAGAATAAAGAAATTACGTATTCCCTTTTCCAAATACAGGTAGGCCACACACGCTCCCATCAGTCTTGTTTTACCAACGCCTGTAGCAATGCTAAAACATAACGATGGGAAGGCCCGCTCAAAATCTGTACACGTAGGATAGAGTGTCCTGATTTTTTCAAGCTCAGCCACTAAATCTACTTCCTTTGTCAACTCCAATACATCAGTCAATTGAGATACTATATCTAGACTTTCTTGTAGAGGCTTGCGGAGTGACAACCGTTGCTTTATATTTTCTGCTATTTGATTCATGTGGTAGGGCTTGCTTTTTTAGAAAAGTGAAGATTGACTTTCATCGGTATTCTTCTTTTTATTTTTACTCACAGCTTTCTTTTCTATCCGCTCTACCGATTCTATTTGCTGGATACTCTCTTCTGTTTCCTCGTGTGGAAGGTTGATAATGTTCAACGAGTAATCATCCTTTCCAAATTCACATCTGCCCAAAAGCATCTGTGGAATTTTTTTAATAGTGACATTACCATGCCGCACCTGACATTCTTTTTTAAAACTTTTGCAGCACAACAAAAGACTTTCATCTGGCTTCATTTCCTCGTGCAGCTTGTCAAGCATTTCCACCGTTACAAACTGAGTGGTTGTAAAAATGAAATCCTTCTCGCTGCTCTTACCTTGCTTCCAATAAATGCTTTCATCAGGTATATAGTGAAATCCTTCTTGCTTAGCCATTGCAGCTGCCAACATGTTGGCATTGTATTCAGGATTAATAATATCACTGCCGTATTTGTCTTTCTGAATTAATGATGGTGCAAGTGTATAGAATTTGAAGCCACCGCCACCCTTCCAATCAACTGCTTCTGTGATGCCGCCTTTATCTTTACTCGAAACCACTTGCAGTAAACGAGGTAAGCAATGTGTAACAGAATGTTCACCTAATTCAATACCAACCCATTTACGTCTCATTTTGTGGGCAACAGCCGCTGTTGTTCCGCTGCCTAAAAAACTATCAAGGACAATGTCTCCTTCATTAGTGGCTATTTGAATAATTCTATGAATTAGTCTTTCGGGTTTTGGTGTTTCAAAAACAGATGAGTCTCCAAAAAGCGAAAGTGTTTCTTTCTTTGCTTCTTGATTGTGTCCGACTTCAATATTTGTCCACCACGTCCAAGAATTCTGACCTTCCAACTCAAAAAGATAACGTTTGAGTCTTGGTTTAGCACTTCCATCTTTTCCAAACCATATTTTATTTTCGCTGACTAACTTATCAAAATTCTTTTTAGCAAATACCCAACAGCGTCCTTTGGGTGGATTATGAACATCTCCATTTGGCGCGATGATTTCATAGAATTGAGAAGCAGTTGCATGTCCAGCCATACCTGTAATATCAACCGAAGCCCAAGGTCCTTTGGGGTCGTTGTCTGGGTTTTTAAAATCATTTTTTCTTGTTTCGGAAGCAGGTAACTGATTAAAATTATTTTTGACTGCAAAGCCATCCTTGCCGTAAACTAAAATATGGTCATGAGCTGCCCCAAGCCTATATCTTGCTTCTGGTGAAGTCCTCTTCTGCCAAACTACGTTCGCTATAAAATTGGGTCTACCAAAAATCTCATCACACATCACTTTTAAATAGTGACATTCATTGTCATCAATACTTATCCAAAGGCTACCATCTTCCTTTAATAAATTGCGTAATATCTCTAACCGTGGTTTCATCAAACTCAACCAAAGAGAGTGTTCAATACCATCATCATAATGTTCAAACGCACTGCCTGTGTTATAGGGCGGGTCTATATAGATACATTTTATTTTACCAGTATAGTTTTGCTCCAAAGCTCTTAATGCTAAAAGGTTGTCACCATGTATTAGCATATTCTCTGATTTCGGATCACCAAAACTTTTATCCGTATCTTCTATAAGAATACGAGGCTCCAGTTTAGGTTCATCGCCTTTGCCTATCCAGGTGAGTTCTAATTTTTGTAATTGCATTGCCATACTATATCACTTTCCACCGGATGGTAAATAATTTATTTCGGGTTGTGCCTTGCTCCAGGCGTTTTTCAAAATCATCAAGCATTTTATCCTTTCGTTTATCTACTTCGTCTTCGCTTTCATAAAGGTTCATGCGCTTTTCAGCCAGTTTCTTTTCGAGTTCCTTTATAATGCGCTGTTCCTTTACTTTTTGTTCAAGGCTTAATAGTTTGCGGGCTTCTGTTTTCCGGCCTTTAATTTCTTTTTCCAACTCTTTCAATTCAAACTTTAGTGAGTTGCGTACATCTTCCGCCCATTTTTCGAGCTTGTCTACTTCTGCATCGAAGAAGGAAGTGTTACGAGTTGCATTTTCATCCATGATGTCAACTTCCGTTTTCCTGTAGATTCCATTGAAGGTATTTTGCAAGTCATCTGCCAGTTCATGAGTGTTTTGCAATACTTCAGCATTCAGTGAAAAGAGCCGCTGGCATTGCTCTACGTCTATGGGTGTTTGATCATCCGTTGTGGCCGCGAAGAGCAAATGGTCTTCCTGCTCAAAGGAGGAGATAGTAAGTTGTTGTAATTGCAGCCACCCGCTTTTTCCTCTCAGGTTTTCTAAAATGCTAATGATTTTACCTGAATTAGAAAAGTCGAAAACTACTTCACCAATAATTAGATCGGCTTTCTTATTTTTATCAATGACCATTTTCGCCAACGAATGCCCAACGCGGTAAACGTTAGCATCTTCTATGTTTTTACCAATGCGGTATGGCCCTGGGTGAATGATCTCGTTTGGGAAGGGGTTCTCCTTTAAGTAAAAGGAGTTTTCACTGTGATCAAAAACGGCATACGGTTCTAATGTGAATTTTGTCACGTTCCACAACCAATTTTCAAACTTACTGAGGTACTCGCGGCTCTGCTGCAAATTGATGCGAAGTTTCTCGTGAACTTCTTCATCAAAGTTTTCCAATAGGCTTTTTCGGGTTATATCAATTTGTTCTAAAATTCCGCTTTCCAAATCCTGTTGCAATTGATCGAATGCCGCCTGAATCTCTTCCGTTTTACGGCAGTTTTGATAAATGGAAACAATACGTTTTTCAAAATCAACTCCGCTTTCTATCGTTCCTAATACTTCATCGCTTGCGCCAAATACGCCATCAAACAATTTGAATTTATCTCGCAGAAGTTCATATACCCGTTGGTCTGCTGCATTTTCTTTATTCAAAAAGTTGACCACTACTACGTCAAACTTTTGTCCGTAACGGTGACAACGGCCTATCCGTTGTTCAATGCGCTGAGGGTTCCATGGTAAATCATAGTTAACTACAAAAGAGCAAAACTGTAAGTTAATACCTTCTGCCGCAGCCTCTGTCGCTATCATAATGGTGGCTGTATCGCGGAAGTAATCAACCAGTGCGGCTCGTTTGTCTGAGGTACGCGAACCTGTTATAACATCGGTGCCCTTGTGCTTCTCTAACCAACTGTTATAAATCTCACGAGAAAGAGGATCATTATTTGAGCCATTGAATAATACAATCTGGCCTTGATAGCCGCGCTCCTCTAAAATTGTTTTTATGTACTCTTGAGTTCGTGTGGATTCTGTAAAGATGATCGCTTTTCTTGCCGCCCCAAGTTCACTTAATTTCTCAAATCCCTTTTCAAGTGCAGTAAACAAAACTTCGCCCTTAGAATTGACTCGTATGGAATCGGCAAGTCTTTTAAATTCCTTAAGCGAAAGAATTTCATTTTTTATTTCCTCTATTTGCGTCTCTGTATAAACCTTGTCTTCTTTCTGGTCTTCTATTTCATCATCAATCCATTCATCCTTTAAATCTTCATACGTTTCATAATTAAGTGCAATCGCTTCTTCAATAGGCAAAGAAGTATCGGCTTGCTTTGTAACTATTGTATCTAATTTATTTGCCAACGCTTCGAGTGTGCCTCTAATGGCATAGGTAGAAGATGCTAACAATTTTCTCAAGATAAGAGTCATCAACTGACGCTGACTTGGCGGTAAGGCATGAAGATTTGGACTCTGTAGATATTCTGAAACAAGCGTATAAAGTTGTTTCTCTTCATCTGTAGGATAAAAATCCTGTGTAATGGCAATGCGATTGGTGTACTTGATGTACTCAAGAACCTGTCGCCTTAATGTTCGTTTGCATAGCGGCTCCAGTCTTCGCTTTAGCTCGTCAAAATTGTTTTCGGTAGAAATTCTGGCAAATTGAATTTTAAAACTTTTGAGATCTCCAAAGGCATATTCATCAATGATGCTCACCAGACCATACAATTCAAGAAGCGAATTTTGGAGGGGAGTTGCAGTTAACAATATTTTCGGTCTATCCAGCAAAGCAAGCTTAATGGCTTTACCAATTTTGTTCGATGACTTATATACATTACGTAAGCGGTGTGCTTCGTCAATAACTACTAAGTCCCACTCTACTTGTTTAATATAAACATCTTTACTTTTAGCAAAGTGATACGAGCAAATGATGATTGTTTCGCTTTGTAAAAATGGGTTTAGATTGCCTGTCTTTATGGTATCGTTAAATGACTTTGCTTCCAGAATAGTTGAATGCAAAAAGAATTTATCGGAAATCTCCTGACTCCATTGTTTGCGTAAATTGGCAGGTGCAATGATCAGTATCTTTCTTTTTCTTTCCGCCCATTTTTGTGAAATGACAATCCCTGCTTCAATCGTTTTTCCTAATCCAACCTCATCTGCAAGGATAGCACCCTTTGAAAGTGGAGATTTAAAAGCAAATAATGCAGCCTCTACCTGGTGCGGGTTTAAATCTACCTGGGCATCTGATAATGATGCTGTGAATTTTTGAAGGCTGTTTGAAGAATAGCGCTTCGTTAGTTCGTAGGCAAAGTATTTTGAATGGTATTCCGTTATTTTCATTTCAATTTTTCCAAAAGAAAAGCTCAATCTCCTTGCGTCCTCCCTTTTCCTTCAGGTAGGCTTTGTTCAAGGATTGCTTTGGAGTGCGTAAAGTGAGTTGCATTAACTATGATGTTCTTATTATTCTACATTACAAAGTACACAATTTGGCTAATACCTTAATTTTTCCTCCAGCGCTTTTAACATTTCCGCGTGCTTACTCGGATTGTTTTTTAAAAGATTCTGAATATTCATCAACTTCCACTTCACTGCCGGAAGGTGCTGGAGGTTGTCAATAGCAATAAGATTCCATAATGGCTCTCCCTTCTTAAAGCTCAACAGAAATTTCCGGTCATCATCTGTAAGGGATTGGAAGATTTCGGCAATCAACCGTTCTCTCACGGCTTCGTAGGTAGCATAAAAAAATGGCGTTGCTGTCATTCCGGCAAACTGATTTTCAAAGGCCTCATGCTGACCCAGCAAATGCGGGCGAATAAGTTCACCCATTGGTCGCGCATGGCTTAATAAGAAAGTGATAAAACCAAGCTTGATCTCTTCTGATATTCCCTCATTCATTAATAAGTGATACACATCAAACAAATCACGCGGATGCTGTCGGTCAAGCGCTGCACATATCTTTCCGCCAAACAATTCTCCGTGCGATACCACGTTGATGGCCGCAAATTTTTTGAAATCATTTTGAACCGTATCCACCACTTGCATCATGAGCACCGGAAAAA
>JANOQK010000016.1:0-4671 GCA_031414855.1 Bacteroidia bacterium
GCGAATATAGAATACCATGCAAGGATAATAATTGAGCTGGCTATCAAACGTGAGTTGATCCAGATTGCTTCTCAAATCCAGCATGATGCTTATGAAGACGTTACCGATGTTTTCGAACTCTTGGATAAGACTGAGCAAAATATCTTTAAGATTTCTGATTCCAACCTCCGAAAGAATTATGATACGATGAAGTCGCTGATGTTTCAGGCGACTAAAGAGATCCAGGAGAAGAGAAATCATAAGGATGGACTAACTGGAATTCCAAGCGGTTTCTCTAGACTTGATCGTGTCACTTCAGGTTGGCAGAAATCTGAGCTTATCATTATTGCAGCAAGGCCGGGTATGGGAAAAACTGCTTTTGTTGTATCCGCCCTTCGAAATGCAGCTGTGGATTTCAACCATGCAGTAGCGATCTTCTCGTTAGAGATGGCTTCTCTTCAATTGGTTAATCGTCTCATTTCAGCGGAAGCAGAATTGGACTCCGAGAAAATCAAAAAGGGAAATTTGGTTGATTTTGAGTGGCAGCAAATGGTGCACAAGACTAACCGCCTTGCCAGCGCTCCTATATTTATTGACGATACGGCCGCCTTATCTATTCTTGAATTACGAGCCAAGTGCCGTAGATTAAAAGCAGAACACAACATCCAGTTAATTGTCATTGACTACCTGCAGTTAATGAAAGGTGAGATGGGGGGAAACCGTGAACAGGAAATTGCGTCAATCTCCAGAGCCTTAAAAGGAATTGCAAAGGAGCTAAATGTTCCGGTCATTGCTCTTTCTCAGTTAAGTCGTGGTGTAGAAACACGAGGAGGAGATAAAAGACCTCAGCTTTCCGACTTACGTGAATCGGGTTCTATCGAGCAGGATGCGGATATTGTAATGTTCCTTTATCGCCCTGAATATTATAAGATTACCGTGGATGAAGACGGCACGCCTACCCAGGGCATGGCCGAGGTGATTATCGCTAAGCACCGGAACGGATCGTTAGAAAACGTGAAATTGAAATTCATTGGCAAGTACACCAAGTTTGCTGACTACGATGCACCAGACGGACTTACACCGATGAGCAGCATCACACGTGAAAGCCGCTTGAATACCTTCCGCGATGACACTCCCCCGGCACCAAGGCCGGATGATGAAACTCCTTTTTAATTTCGTTGATCGTTGTTAGTAAATAGTTGATCGTTTGGCTAGAGCACGATCGTATTCTAACTACTAACGAATAACTTTAAACGCCTGCCTGACCGTTAGGCCGGATTTTCTTCTGAGAATTCTTTTTATTTCAAACATGCTTCGTAAATTGATGTTAATCTGTTATGAAAGCATTACTACTTACTGGCCCCGGTCAGATTGAATTGAAAGAAGTTCCTAAACCGACATTATCGGCAGGCAAAGCATTGGTGAAGATCAAAGCCACGGCACTTAATAGAAGAGATGATTGGATTCGCGAAGGAAAGTATCCAAATATTAAGTTTGGTGTTACCATGGGGTCTGATGGCGCGGGTGTAGTAGAAGAAGTTTTTGATGAGGCCAATCAGCCTTGGGTAGCACAGGAGGTAGTGATTAATCCAAATATCGATTGGGGTTCTGATCTTGACGTGCAGTCACCCAAATACACGATACTTGGAATGCCTGTAGACGGAACCTTTGCCGAGTACGTAGCAGTTCCAATTGATCGCCTTCACCATAAGCCTTTTCACCTTGACTTTCTTCAAGCAGCTGCGTTGCCATTGGGCGGTTTAACCGCTTTCCGGGCCTTATTTAGAAAAGGTGGATTACGTGCAGGACAAAATGTATTGATCTCGGGTTTTGGTGGAGGAGTTGCCCAGTTCGCTTTCCTTTTCGCGAAAGCCATGGGAGCCAATGTTTATGTGACATCGGGTAGTGATGAAAAGCTGGAAAAGGCTTTGAAGCTGGGCGCAAAGGGTGCTTACAATTATAAAAAAGAAACCAACTATACTGATCTTTGGAAAACCAAAGGTGGGTTTGACCTGGTCATTGATAGTGCAGGCGGAGACCAGCTTAACAGCTTCATCAAAGTACTAAGACCGAACGGTAAGATCGTTTTCTATGGGGCTACCAATGGCTTGCCTGCCAAGATAGATCTTTACCGGATGTTCTGGAATCAATTGTCTTTGTTGGGTGCTACGATGGGTAATGATCATGAGTTTAATGAAATGTTGGCTTTCGTAAGCAAGTATCAGATTCGCCCACTTGTGGATTCTATCAGGCCTTTTTCTAAAATCGCTGAATCATTCAATGATATCACCAAGCCAAATAAGGTGGGTAAGATTGTGTTTCAGGTTTAGTTGATCAATTCATCCAGCAAAGTTCTAAGCTCGCCCATTGTTTTTTGCTCACCTTTTTGTCGGGCAAGGTTAACACCGGCTCGCAAAATCTCTTCTGCTCTTTTCTGATTTCCCTGGGATAGCAACAGGTTACCCGCATGATAGTAGGCTGGCAAATAATCAGGATGTTTTTCCAAAACGTACTCAAATAATTCTGCTGCACGAGTGGAATTCACCTTTGCCTCTTCCAATGCTAGCGCATACCAATTGAAAGGGTCTTCAGGCTCCTCCTTAGTAAATTGTTCTAACAGCTTCAACCGTTCCTGATCCATGATTATTTTCAATTTTGACTTGTCTCACGAAGCTAAGGGAATGTAGAATTGGTAAAGCCACTAGAAATTATTTTTTAGAAAAGAATTTCTGGAGGAAAAAGCCGAGTGATAGAAATGCCGATATTATGATTTTATCCTTTATCTTGAGCCCAATTTAGATCAGTTTTATTTAAGGTTTTGACAATCATTTTGTTGGAGGAGTTACAGAGGACTACGTAGCTTGTCGACAAACAGAAATTTAGGGATTTGATCTAAAAGAGAGTAGTTGAAATGTGTAAATATTAAAGTAAGCAGCGTAGTAGTATGAAGATATTAGTTTGCATTTCCCACGTTCCGGATACCACATCCAAAATCAACTTTATTGAAAATAACACAAAGTTTGACACGACCGGAGTTCAATTTATCATTGGTCCATATGACGACTATGCTTTGGCGCGGGCCATTGAAATAAAGGAAGCAACTCCGGGTACAACCGTAACGGTTTTGAATGTGGGTCTTGTTGATACCGAGCCTACTATCCGAAAAGCTCTAGCCATTGGTGCAGATGATGCTATCCGCGTAAATGCAGAACCAACGGATTCATACTTTGTTGCAAGTCAGATTGCTGAACACGCAAAGGGATTTGATCTTGTGCTGATGGGCCGTGAGTCGATCGATTATAATAGCGGAGTAGTACATGCCATTGTTGGCGAAATGTTGGGCTTGCCATCTGTTTCACCAGTTATGAAATTGGAACTGGAAGGAACCAAAGCTAAGCTTGCCCGTGAGATTGAAGGTGGAAAAGAAACTCTAGAAGTAAATCTGCCATTTGTGGCAGGTTGTCAGGAGCCAATTGCAGAGTGGAAAATTCCAAACATGCGCGGTATCATGTCGGCAAGAACCAAACCTTTGAAAGTAGTAGAACCAAAAGCAGTAGACGTGACTGTGTCCCTTAAGAATTTTGAATTGCCACCTGCAAAGGGTGCAGTAAAAATGATCAGTGCAGATAATGTATCTGAATTAGTTGCCAGACTGAAGACGGAAGCGAAAGTCTTGTAAGTATGAATTTTGAATGTTGAACATTGAATTTTGAATTTAAAAGTATGAATAGTTTAGTTTTTGTAGAAAGCGGTGAAGGGAAGATAAGGAAGTCTTCATTGGAGGCAGTGGCTTACGCGCATGCCATGGGCGGAACAGTAACTGCAATTGCATTGGGTTCGGTTGACAAAGGCGAGTTAGAATCTCTCGGCAAGTATGGAGCAGCCAAAGTTCTTCATGTTGCCGATGAGCGTCTCAATCAGGATGTCATCCAAGCATTTGCTTCTGTTCTAACGAAAGCAATGGTGGATGAGAGCGCTGATGTGTTGGTGTTAGCTAATACATCTTTAGGGACTCCAGTTGCCGCTAAAGTTGCAACAAAGATCAATGCGAGTCTTGCTACAAACGTGGTGGAGTTACCCAATACAAGCGCAGGCTTTTCTGTTAAGCGAAGCATCTACACTGGCAAGGCATTTTCTGTTGTAGAACTAACAAAAAGCAAAAAGGTAATTGCTATAAAAAAGAATGCTGCAGAAGCCAAGGAAATTGGTTCAGCCGCTCAGGTTGTGGCCTATTCTGTAGCTTTAACTGACACAGATTTCAACACAAAAATAACATCAACCGAAAAAGCGACAGGAGAAGTTTTACTTCCTGAAGCTGAAATAGTTGTATCTGGCGGTAGAGGCATGAAAGGCCCTGAGCAGTGGGGGCAATTGGAAGAACTTGCAAAGGTTCTTCACGCAGCAACTGGATGCAGCAAGCCTGTGTCTGATATGGGGTGGAGACCGCACCATGAGCATGTTGGACAAACAGGTGTAAAGGTTGCACCTCAATTATATATAGCAATAGGTATCTCAGGTGCTATCCAACACCTCGCTGGAGTGAATTCATCAAAATGTATTGTGGTCATAAATAAGGACGCAGACGCACCCTTTTTTAAGGCTGCCGACTATGGCATTGTTGGTGATGCTTTCCAAATAATTCCTAAATTGACTGAAGCTATTAAAGCGGCAAAATAGTTCGTGAAAAAAATA
>JANOQK010000017.1:0-3658 GCA_031414855.1 Bacteroidia bacterium
GGGTTTCAGGTTTCAGGGGGGGCAATGCTGAATTGGAAATGAATGGTCATTTTTGAAAAGATTTTGGTTTATTTTATAAACTACTTTACATTTGTTCCGTTAAACACTGATATGGAAACAAAAAACGACAATTTAAGCGCCCAGGAGAGTCTGAATCTAATCAGTTCAATGATTCAGCAGGCCAAAGGTAACATGAAGAACAGCAGTTTTTACTTTCTACTGTGGGGTTGGACAATTGTAATTGCTAATCTGGGAGTTTACTTTCTTATGAATTTTTCGGACGTCAAAAACCCTTTTGTAATGTTTGCAGTCACGATACCCGCAGCCATTGTTTCTGTGGTGTATGGTTCACGACAAGCTAAAGCTAAACTGGCACCTACTCACCTAGATACTATAAACACGTGGTTGTGGATTGGATTTGGAATTACCTGCTTCATTTTTGCCGCTGTAGGTAAGCAAACAAATTGGCAGATCAACCCCATCATTATTACCATGTGCGCAGTGCCAACCTTCTTATCTGGTATTATGCTTCGCTTTAAACCCTTGATCTATGGTGGCATTTCTTTCTGGGTCTTTGGAATCATATCATTTATGGTACCCACCGAAACTCAGTTTCTCCTGGCTGCCATTGCAGTTGTGTTGGGATATCTGATACCAGGATATCTGTTAAAGAAATCCGAAGCCTGATATGTTTAAGGAACTAGATCCCCTACTCCATTCGCAGTTGCGATTAGGTGTGATATCAATTCTAATCAGTGTTGAGTCTGCAGAATTCACCTATTTGAAAGAGAAGACTGGCTCCACAGCTGGTAATCTAAGCGTGCAATTAGAAAAATTATCTGAGGCAGGCTATATCGAAATCATAAAATCATTCAAAGGAAAGAAGCCATTGACAACTTGCAAGATTACCCGAACAGGTATTAAGGCATTTGAAGAATATGTGAGTACGTTAAAGCAGTATATCAACAAATAATTTTTTTGCTATTTTGGTTTATAGTATAAACTAGTCTATGAAAATAAAAAAGCTCTTTCAGTTAATTATTGGTGTGATCATATGCATTACAATTTTGCTACTGGCGAAGTTAGATTCACAAGCATATGGAAGCCGGTCGCTGATCGAAATGAAAAATAACTTTTAACCCACTCTCTAAACTAATAGCCTTATGAAAAAATTATCAACTCTTATAATCATGATGTGGTGCGTCACTAGTCTATTGGCACAGGATGCAAAACTTAACCGCGAAAACCTGAGTAAGCTCAATTTTATGGCTGGCAACTGGAAAGGTGAAGCCACCATTCAACAACGAGGTGGTGCCCCTATCAAAGTTGCACAGGAAGAAAAGATTGAGTGGCGACTAGACAGTCTGGTATTGACTGTAGAAGGAACAGGGAAGGATCCTCTCACGAAGAAAGTAAATTTTCATGCCTTTGCAGTTGTTGCTTACAATCATCAAACCAAGCAACTGGGGATGAAATCCTTCACGATGGAGGGTCGCCAGACAGATGCCTACTTTAATGTGATTGCCGATAATCAGTTTGTATGGGGCTTTGATGTACCGACAGGAAAAATAAAATATTCCATCACCCTTTCTCCACAGGCTAACACCTGGTATGAGAAAGGAGAATTTTCACCAGATGGCACACAATGGTTTCCCTTCCTTGAAATGAATCTGATTAAGCAAAATTAAATTAATGGAAAACTTAGTTCATAGCCCAACTGGATTCATTCACCTGTTGGCCGCTCTCATAGCACTAATCTTCGGCACACTTGTTTTGGCATCTCGAAAGGGAACCGCCAGGCATAAGAAATTAGGTTACATCTATGTAGTCTCCATGGTCGCGTTAAACGTAACATCCTATCTGATCTATAATCTGTTTGGCAAATGGGGAGCATTTCACTATGCAGCGGTTGTCAGTACTTTTACACTGCTGGCAGGTTTCATTCCTGTTGTCACCCAAAAGCCCAGAAACTCATGGGTATACCTTCACATTAGTTTTATGTATTACTCAGTTATTGGCTTATATGCTGCTTTTGCATCTGAAGTATTGGTCCGAATTCCGGGGGTCGGATTCTGGTGGGTGGTGATGGGCGCAACGGTAGTAGTTATGATGGCCGGTATTGCGACCTTTCAACTAAAATCCAGAAAGTGGTTTGACCAATTTGCTAAAAATCGGCAAGAAAATTTATGAGGCTTCCGTGCACGATGAAGCCTCATAAAAAATTGAAATGGATGAAGTCTAAATGCCCTCCGGAACTACTATGCGCGACTGTCCTTTAAAATCATAAACAATTATCTCTTTTACATTTTTAGGAATCCGCACGCTTCTGCTGGACTGTGATAGATATCCTGATCCGTAGTAAAACTCCACACGTTGTTTCTGCCCCGATGAATAAATAAACTCAGCCCAACTGTCAGTAGCTTGAGCTTTGAAAATCTTTTCGGTAATAGGATTAGAATAAATTTTCAGACTATCTATGTTCTGCGTGGCCAGAAATAATTGCGAACTTTTTGAAGAAAGCAGTGCCAGCGCTTTTGCATCACCACCCACATAAAAACCACTTTTGGCAGATGGAATTACTTCAAACTTTCCTTTGCCATCACCTGCCAATAGTAATCCCGTCAACGCATCGTAACGACCTGTAAACACTTCATTGCCATAGTCATTACCAACCAATATCACATCCAGATTTCCATCCTTGTTTACATCATCCGTTACCATACCATTAACAGGTGCCATCTGCACTGGTGTCGGTAGGTTTTTCATTTGAAACTTTCCATTCCCCAGATTCTCTATATAGCTGGATTCCATATGGTTAGCCACCAACATCAGCGTTCCCTTCAAATCATCTGCAGTGAACAAGGTTTCTAAAGTAGCTTGCCCATATTGTTTAAAACTCGAGTATTTTCTTCTAAACTTCGTGCTCTGAGAGTTTATCTCCTCCCAGAAATGAACTGGATACAATTTTTTAACATCGCTTTCCATGGACTCTCGCATGTAACAAGCTAGTATAGGATCGATACTTCCATTTCCATCAAAGTCCTTTGCATATATCCATAGGGGATACTCTTCTGATACCTGATAAGTATTATTCAACCCCAAATTACCAACCATATAATCAGTGTCTCCATCCTTATCATAGTCACCTGATGTAATACTATTCCACCATCCCATATATTGTTCAATTCCCGTTGTTGTGAGTTTCATGAACTTAGCTCCCTCATTTTTGAAAAATGTGACCGACATAAATTCACCCACCACCATCAGATCCACTTTTCCATCCTTGTCAAAATCAGTCCACAATGCATCCGTTACCATGCCGGGCATCTTCAAGTCAGCGCACACTTCCTGAGTAACATTCACGAACTTTCCATTCTCATTCTTTAGCAAATAACTTTCACCAGGCAATGGATATTTACCGGGCACTACTCTCCCACCCACAAATAAATCAAGGTCACCATCACTATCATAATCAGAAGCCCTAACGCAAGAACCACTGGCTGAAATTTTTGGTAGCGCTCCTGCGTCAAACGTGAAATTTCCCTTGCCATCATTCTTGTAAAGTCTGTCCTGATAAACTGAGCTGTCCTGATCTTCCAAACTTCCACTTACGATATATAAATCTAGATCCCGATCATTATCGGCATCCAATAACAAA
>JANOQK010000018.1:0-19689 GCA_031414855.1 Bacteroidia bacterium
CGTAGAAAATGTGGTGCGGCTGGATCTCACGTAAAGACGCAAAATTTTGCGTCTCCTTTTATACACATACATGGGCGTGCCCCGATACGCACATGCCATCACGGCTGCCATCGGGTCGGGCTCACCACTCGCTAGCCACCGCACTTACCCATTTCGGGCTCAAACAAATGGCTCCATCCCTGCCTGCCGAAGCTTAGGCGAAGGCAGGCCTCACGCAAATTCGCCCCGGATTTTTCTGTCTCGCTTACCAGGTCCTTGGTTCGTGCCTGACAGGCCAAAATAACCAACCAATTATTTTAGTTTTAATTACTAATTATTTTAGTAATATTGTCCTGATGAGCGACAGAAGCATAATTCACTTCGATTTGGATGCCTTTTTTGTAGCGGTTGAGCGCAAAAAAGAGCCAAAATTAAAAGGCTTACCCCTGATTGTAGGCGGAAGCAGCCGCAGAGGAGTAGTAGCAGCCTGTAGTTATGAGGCCAGAAAATTTGGTGTGCATTCAGCCATGCCCATGTACCTCGCCATGCAACTCTGCCCCGATGCTACAGTAATCTCTGGCGACATGGAAGCCTACAGCCAGGCTTCTCATTTGGTAACCGAAATCATTGCCGACAAAGCACCTCTATTGGAGAAAGCCTCCATCGATGAATTCTATATTGATGCCAGCGGCATGGACCGTTTCTTCGGCACTTTCAAATGGGCTGTGGAGTTGCAAAATAAAATCATGAAAGAAAGTGCGTTGCCCATCTCCATGGCTTTGTCTGTAAACAAGCTCGTGTCAAAAGTGGCAACGGCCGAATTCAAACCCAATGCGCAAAAACAAATACCAGCAGGTGATGAAAAAGATTTTCTTGGTCCGCTATCAGTAGATAAACTACCAATGGTGGGAAAGCAAACCGCTTCATTTTTATACGACATGGGCGTGCGCACCGTGGCCAC
Organism: Bacteroidia bacterium; assembly: GCA_031414855.1. GTDB lineage: Bacteria > Bacteroidota > Bacteroidia > Cytophagales > Cyclobacteriaceae > ELB16-189. The sequence goes on from JANOQK010000018.1 coordinate 941, forward strand.
CTTGCGCGATATGCCTTTGAAATTCTTAACCAGCGCATTTGGTAAGAATGGAATCAGTCTGTGGAACAAAGCGCACGGCATAGACGAGTCACCTGTTGTTCCCTACAGCGAACAAAAATCAATCTCCACTGAATCCACCTTCGAACAAGATACCATTGATGTGAAGCGGATGAAATCTATTCTCATTGCCATGGTGGAAAAGGTAGCGTTTCAATTGCGCGATCAGAAGAAACTCACTTCGTGTATCACGGTAAAAATCCGTTACTCCAATTTTGATACAGAGACGAAACAGATTCACGTACCCTATACGTCTTCCGACCACACCATACTGCGCATCGTGCAAGAACTGTTCGACAAATTATACAACCGCAGAATGTTGATTCGTCTGGTCGGTGTTCGATTAAGTAATCTGGTACACGGCAATCAACAGATCAGTTTGTTTGACGACACCGAAGAGGACATCAACCTTTACGAGGCCATGGATTTCATTAAAAACAAACATGGTGTGGAAAAATTAGTGCGCGCCACCACCATGGGCGTAAACAGGCGCGTGCGTATGGAAATGAATATGTTCAAAGGGAGGGTAACAAAAAATTTGATGAATTAATATGGATGGGGTGGAGACGCAAAATTTTGCGTCTCCATTAAAAAAAATAAACATGGAAAAATATCAAAACAAATACCGGATTGACACCACCCGATTAAAAAATTGGGATTATGGTTCAACTGGATTTTATTTCGTTACCATTTGCACACGTCACCATGAAAATTATTTTGGGGACATTATTCAACCCATAGAGACGCTAAATTTTGCGTCTCTATATGGTTTGTCATCCCCACAATTACACCCGAAACCCATCGGCAAAATCGCCCGACAATATTGGTCTGAAATCCCCAATCATTTTCCGTTTGTTGTGTTGGATGAATTTGTGATTATGCCCGATCATTTGCATGGTATTTTGTATTTCGATAAACCGGATCGTAGAGACGCCAAATCTTGCGTCTCCACCGTCATCCCCACAACAAATAAATTTGCGCCACAATCACAAAATCTGGGATCGGTCATCCGTGGGTACAAGGCGGCCGTAAAAAAATATGCCACCATGAATTCAATTGAATTTGCATGGCAACCACGGTATCATGATCATGTTATCCACACAGAAAGAGAATTACAAGCGATACGCAGATATATTCAGAATAACCCTAAAAAATGGATGGATAAAACGAGTGATTTAAATGTAGGGATGAAGAATTTTGCCTCAGCAAATTCTGGTTTGATGAACTAGCCATCTTCAAATCAGTCCATGTATCTCAACTGCCACACCGGCTTCAGTTTCAAATATGGCACCTTGCCCATCAAAACTCTTTTTGAAGAGGCCAAACGTTGCGGTATTCATAAATTGGCACTCACCGAAATCAACAACACCGCCTCCTACCTTGAGATGTTGAGGATATGTGATACCAACAAATCTGTTGAAAATGGGCTTACTAAATTTGGTAAAGAAGCTTACCATCTAAACACTGCTGTAGGTGTTGAGTTCAGAAACACACCTGATAAACAAACGGATAATGATACCAACGCTGATCGCGGTACAGACGCAAAATCTTGCGTCCCCCTGTATATCGCCCTTGCTAAAAACAATGAGGGTTTTGAAACCATCAACCGGTTTCTTTCTTTTCATAACCGCGAATCAAAGCCATTTCCAACTCGCGCTCCAGAGTTCGGCCATGTGTTTGTGATTTATCCCTTTGGCAAAATCGAACCTGATCAATTAAGAGAATTCGAATACATTGGTGTTTGTCAACACGATCTTTCTTCATACACGATCTATTCCCAGCGCAAGGAGTATGATCATAAATTTGTGCTGCTTCATCCCGTCTCTTTTCTTCCGCCCGAGAAAGTAAAGATTGAAAAAACTAAAAAGGAAAAAATAGTTTATCGCGATCATAACACACATCGTTTGTTGAGATGCATTGCTACTAATACACTGCTCAGCAAATTACCGGAACATCATCAGGCACGTAAAGAAGAATTTATGATGCCCGAAAGTGACCTGCAAAAACAGTTTGAACAATTTCCTGAACTCCTGCATAATGCCAGATTATTGCTTGATCAATGTTCCATTGAATGCAAAATTGGAGAAGACAAAAATAAAAAATTCTATACGCACAGTATGGAGGAAGACTTGAAGCATCTGAGAGAGGAAACAGCTAAAGGATATACAAGGCGGTATGGGAATAATCCAACCATCTGGCACACTCATATTGAAAAAGAACTAGCCATCATCGCAAAAAAAAGATTTACCTCTTATTACCTCATTGCGAATGATCTCATCCGTTTTGCCAAGCAACAAGACTACGATTTTGTTGGACGAGGAAGTGGTGCAAACAGCACCGTTGCCTTTTGCCTTGGAATCACCAATGTCGATCCCATTGAACTCGATCTGTACTTCGAACGCTTTTTAAATGAAGAACGCACTTCCCCTCCCGATTTTGACATCGATTTTTCGTGGGACAACCGGGATGCTATCTACGAATATCTTTTTAAGAGATATGGATACGATCACGTATGTCTCTTGGGGACGCATGTTACGTATCAGGGTAAATCCATTATTCGTGAACTCGGAAAAGTTTTTGGGTTACCCAAAGAAGAAATTGATGAGCTGGTAGAAAATCGGAAAGTAAAAGATATCGAACGTGACCATCTAGGAAAAATGGTCATGGGTTATGCTGAATATATCGTTTCCAAAGAATTACCGTCAAACATTTCCATACATGCAGGTGGAGTATTGATTACAGAAAAACCCATTTATGCTTTTACCGCCACTGAGTTTCCTCCCAAAAGTCTTCCGGTTACACAATTTGAAATGCACATGGCAGAAGATTTCGGCATTTATAAATTTGATATACTCAGTCAGCGTGGTCTTGGTCACATAAAAGAAACCGTAAAGCATGTAAAAAGGAATAGGGGAATTGACATCGATATCTATCAGTTTAAAAATTTCAAAGAAGATGAAAAAATAAAAGACCTCATGCGCAACAGTAAAGCAATGGGCTGCTTCTATGTGGAATCTCCCGCTATGCGTATGTTGCTAGGAAAACTCAGATGCTCTGATTATTTGACCTTGGTAGCAGCGAGTTCCATCATTCGGCCTGGTGTAGCCAGCTCAGGGATGATGAAAGCATACATCGAACGATTTCACATCGTAAGCAAGGGGGGCACCTACGAAGTCATCCATCCAATTATGGATGAACTTATGCGTGAGACGTATGGTGTGATGGTGTATCAGGAAGATGTCATACGCGTAGCTCACCACTTTGCAGGACTTACCTTGACAGAAGCAGATGTGTTGCGAAGAGGGATGTCGGGCAAATATCGATCGCGTGAAGAATTTCAACGTGTGCAAGATCGCTTTTTTGAAGGATGCCACGCCCGTAACTATCCAGAGCATGTAACGCAACGTGTTTGGAAAGAAATCGAAAGTTTTGCAGGGTACTCCTTTGCTAAAGGCCACTCTGCCAGTTATGCTGTAGAAAGCTATCAAAGTCTATTTTTGAAAGCACATTATCCCCTGGAGTTTATGGTGGGTGTGATCAATAACTTTGGTGGGTTTTATAGGACTGAATTTTATTTTCATGAAGCCCGCATGAATGGGGCTCAAATAGAATCATCCTGTGTGAATCACAGCGAATACCTCACTACGATTGAAGGAAATAAAATTTACATGGGCTTTGTTCACCTAAAAAGCCTGGATACAAAAGTGGCACAACACATTGCCGATGAACGCCACCAGAATGGCACCTATACAAGCCTTGATAATTTTTTAAGACGTACACCGAACATTGGGTTGGAACAGATGCGCATTTTAATTCGCATAGGTGCATTCCGTTTTACAAACAAAACCAAACAACAGCTACTGTGGGAATCAATGCTGCACATGGGTGCACGTAAAGACGCAAGATATTTGGCTTCAACCACAGTGGATCTATTTGATACTGAACCCAAAGAATATCCATTGCCCATCCTTCAACGTAACGTATTAGAAGATGCCTTCGATGAAATCGAGCTGCTTGGTTTTCCGCTTTGCAATCCGTTTGATCTGCTTGCGTCAACCTCCTATGGCGACACAACTGCTGACGAATTGCCCAGAAAAAAAGAAAAGCAAGTTCACATAGTCGGTTACATCGTCACTACAAAAAATGCTTCCACTATGAAGACGAAGGAACATATGTACTTTGGTACATTTTATGATGTACATGGAAAGGTCTTTGATACCGTTCACTTCCCAAACTCAGCCAGGAAGTTCCCTTTCCGTGGTTGCGGATTTTATGACATAAAAGGAAAAGTGATTGAGGATTTTGGTGTGTTTACTATTGATGTCCATTGGATGGATAAACTACCGATGGTTAGTAAGCGCGCTGATCAGGCGTTTGCTGAATTAACAAATGAAAAAGCCCAAGCCTGATTTTGTCATGCAATCTTTGTTATCTATTCAACTTAACTTTACTTTCGAATTTTAATTACAGTACTTACTGTCTATAGACAATAGCCCTAATGCCTAAGTCCCACTACCCAGAAACATGCGTCAACAATTACTAAGCGAAGGAGCGAAAGAACTCAGCTACGAAATTAGGGAGATCGTAAAGAAGGCTGAGCAGATAAAAAATCTGGGCAAAGAAATCTGTTGGGAAAATATTGGAGATCCCATCCAAAAAAATCATTTACTCCCACAATGGATCAAACAAATCATTGCTGATCTGGCTCTGCAAAACGAAACCTATAGCTATTGCCCCTCCAAAGGAATTTTAGAAACAAGAAAATTTCTAGCCGAACAAAACAATTTGCGCAATGGTGCGCAGATCACTCCCGAAGATATTTGCTTCTTCAACGGACTGGGTGATGCTATTGCAAAAGTGTATCAATACATCACACCAACATCGCGCATTATTGGCCCATCACCTGCTTATTCTACACACTCCAGTGCCGAAGCTGCGCATGCCAGTCATGAACCGCTCACGTATAAACTCGATCCTAACAATAAATGGTATCCAGATCTCGATGATCTCTATAATAAAGTAAAGTACAATCCAAATGTAGTTGGCATATTGATTATTAATCCAGACAATCCAACCGGTATGGTGTATCCGTACGAAACATTAAAAAGGATTGTCGAGATAGCACGTGAGTTCAAACTTTTTTTGGTGTGTGATGAAATTTATTTGAATATCACCTACAATGGAGCAAGAGCGTATGCCTTAGCAGAAGTGATTGAAGATATTCCAGGAATTTCGATGAAGGGAATTTCGAAAGAATTGCCTTGGCCTGGCGCGCGTTGCGGATGGATGGAGTATTACAATCGTGACAAAGATGGTGATTTCAATCGTTTATGTCAGGCGATTGATAACGCAAAAATGATTGAGGTGTGTTCAACTAAACTTCCACAGCTAGCCATTCCAAAAATTCTGGGCGATCCTCGCTTTAAAGTATATCGCGAAGAAACAAACCAGAACATTGGCAGGCGCAGTAAAATTATTGCCGATATTCTTCACACCGTTCCGCAGCTGACTTTCAACGAAACATTTGGTGCGTTTTATAATACAATCATCTTCCGCGAAGGCACGTTAAAGAAAAATCAAACCATAAAAATTGCCGATCCTAAAATTAAAAAGCTCGTGGAAGACTGGACAGCGGAAGAAATGCCCCTCGATAAACGGTTCGTTTATTACTTGCTTGGAGCGAAAGGAATTTGCGTTGTTCCAATCTCTTCCTTCTGTTCTGAGCTGCAAGGCTTTCGAGTAACGTTGTTGGAAGAGAAAGAAGAAACGCTGATCAAAACGTTTACGACAATCCGGGATGGGATTGTGGAGTACTTAGAGTCCTAGCGCCTTTTTTTAGAATTTAAGGGATCATTGTGCACAAAATAAATGCGTATAGTATAACTCTATGCACTATATTTGTGCATAAAGTATGTTTGAAAGAAACCTCTATAAAGCCCTGAAAAGTCACCTTGCCGAAAGACCAGCAACCGTTATCACAGGTATGAGGCGCGTGGGCAAATCTACTTTGCTCAAACAATTACTGGATATCATTCCTGGCAAAAACAAAATTTATCTTGATCTGGAGCGCATTGAGAACAGGCAGATTTTTAAGCAGTCCACCAATAAAGAGATGGAGCTCTTCCTGGAAACAATGGGAATTGATGTCACCAAAAAATGCACGATTGCCCTGGACGAAATTCAGTTACTGCCAGACATCGTGAGCGTAATGAAGTATTGGTACGATACCTATCGGGTAAAATTCATTGTAACTGGCTCAAGTTCTTTTTATCTAAAAAACCGTTTCTCAGAAAGTCTTGCTGGGCGAAAACAAATCTTTGAATTAAGTCCTTTATCCTTCGATGAATTTTTGAGGTTCAAAGGAACGGATGTTAACACCTATAAAAGATTCGCCTTTCAAAATTATCTCGAAGGATTCTATAATCAGTTTAAGTCCAGTTATAACGAGTACATAAAATTTGGAGGATTTCCAGAAGTAACGCTTATGACAAAATCACAGTCAAAGAAGGCGATGCTTCAGGATATTCTTAATGCCTACATTGACATGGATGTAAAAATTCTTTCGGACTATTCATTAAACGATGAACTCTATAAACTCATTCGGCTATTAAGCGTTCGCGTTGGGAGTAAAATGGACGCCAGTAAACTAGCCTCTGTTGCAGGCATTAATCGCAATAAAATTGCTAATTACCTGAACTTATTCGAGCAAACTTACTTTCTAACAAAGCTTACTCCATTCAGTAATAACACAGATAAAGAAATCAGTCAACAACCTAAATATTATTTTGCTGATTCCGGATTATTAAATCTGATAGAAGAACAAGAGACAGGAAAGATTTTTGAAAACACTGTTGTAAATCAATTCTTGAGATTAGATAAGACCATCAACTACTATCAAAAGAAATCGGGGCAAGAAATTGATTTAATATGGAAGGAAAATTATGCAATTGAAATTAAAACGACACCCACAAAAAGTGACGCTGACGCTCTAACCAATCGATCAAAATCAATCAACCTCAAAAAACAATTTTTGATCGGCCTTCATCCTCCAGGAAATGACTTTAAGAATTTTGTTTGGGGGGGAAACATATTTTGAGCAGATCTCTACCTAACATTCGTTACATCAGACGCAAACTTTTTTCTTCATTTTAGTACAATCTCAACGCGGAATTTTACCATCTTGCATTACCGCACAAGAAAACTAATGAACAAATTAACTTCATACGGCTTCAACACCTTGGTCAATTCGATCAATGTTGTACTTGTGCTCATTAACGTCATTGTTCTCCGAAAACCGGGACGCTGACGATAGTGTGAAAAAAATTGTCAACCGTCCCGCCCACAAGCGGGACGGTTTTATTTTATAGGAATTACAACAAACTAACGATTGTTTTAAAATATATGTATTACAACGACAACACGGTTCTTTTTCTGGATGGAAAATATGTAAAAGCGAAGGACGCCAAGACTGATTTATTCGGTCAGACTTTACACTACGGCTATGGTGTATTTGAGGGAATCCGTTCTTACGAAACAGTGAACGGAATCAAAACCTTCAAAGCGCTTGAACACTTTGAGCGCTTGAAAAGAAGTTGCAAATTGATGGGCATTCCATTCCACTACAGTGCCGAAGAACTTTCTCAAATTACGTATCAAGTACTAGAAAAAAATAATTTGTCCAACGCCTACATCAGGCCGCTTGTATTTTGCAGTCCTAACATGGCGTTGACTTCCCCCAACGGAGTATCATTAATGATTACAGCTTGGGAAGTGGATCAGCATATCACTTTAAAACCAGCACGTGTTTGCATCTCCTCGTTTCAGCGCCCAAACCCCAAGGCCGTAACGATGGAAGCCAAGGTTTGCGGTTTGTATGTAAACTCTATCTTAGCGACAACCGAAGCCAAGAAGCGGGGCTTTGATGATGGACTTCTCCTCGATTTGAATGGCTTCGTGGCTGAGGGGCCCGGGGCCAATTTCTTTTATGAGAAAGACGGTGTCATGTACACTCCACCATCAGAAAGTATTTTACCAGGCATCACGCGTAAAACAGTGATCGACATTTGCGACCAATTGGAAATTCCAATTGTTGAAAAATATTTTAGACCAGAAGAACTATTCGAAGCCGATAGTGCCTTCTTCTGCAGTACTATGAACGAGATTGTAGCTATCGAATCTATTGAAGGTCAACCAATGGGGAAACCGTGGAAAGATTCTGTAAGTGCAGTCATCCGAGAAACGTATAGATGTATTGTGTTGGATAAGAGTTACTCATATGTTATTGTATAAATGGTTGCTCGCTGACCGTTGTTGGTTGTTCGGACCGAAGAACTATCAACAGCCAACGACCAAACGAAGAACCAACAACGACCAACGATATTTATGGAATTAAACAAGTATAGCAAAACCATCACCCAAGACATGACACTGCCTGCCTCACAGGCGATGTTGTATGGAATTGGTTTGACGGAACAAGATTTGAAAAAAGCGCAGGTTGGTATTGTAAGCACAGGCTACGATGGCAATACGTGTAACATGCATTTAAATGGATTAGCACAAGAAGTTAAAAAAGGTGTCTGGGCTCAGGAACTTGTCGGTTTGGTTTTTCATACCATTGGAGTTAGCGATGGGATTGCCAATGGTACCGAAGGCATGCGCTATTCATTGGTGAGCCGTGAAGTAATTGCAGATTCTATCGAGACGGTTTGTGGCGCGCAGCACTATGACGGACTTATTGCCATTGTAGGCTGCGATAAAAATATGCCTGGCTCGGTGATGGCTATGGGCAGATTAAATCGGCCGGCCATTATGGTTTACGGTGGTACTATTGCTGGTGGTCATTACAAGGGAAAAGAATTGAATATTATTTCTTCGTTTGAAGCATTAGGCGAAAAAATGCAAGGCAAACTTTCAGAAGAAGATTTTAAAGGCATCATACAAAATTCTTGTCCAGGAGCAGGCGCATGTGGCGGTATGTATACTGCCAATACAATGGCTTCTGCCATCGAAGCATTGGGAATGGCGCTACCCTACTCCTCTTCTAATCCCGCATTGAGTAAAGAGAAATCAGCCGAGTGCGAAGAGGCGGGAAAAGCAATTCGGTTGTTATTAGAAAAAGATTTGAAGCCGAGGGACATCATGACCATCAAGGCATTTGAAAATGCAATCACTATTGTCATGGTGTTGGGCGGCTCAACCAATGCCGTACTTCATTTAATTGCAATGGCTCAGTGTGTAGGCATCAAAATCAACCAAGAGCATTTTCAGCGCATTTCTGACAAAACCCCGCTTATTGCGGATTTGAAACCTAGTGGAAAATATCTAATGGAAGCGCTTCACAACGTTGGAGGTGTTCCTTCTGTAATGAAATATATGCTGCAAAAAGGATTCCTGCATGGCGATTGCATTACAGTAACAGGAAAAACCATTGCCGAAAATGTAGCAAACGCCAGGGATCTGGATTTCGAAAAGCAAGATGTTATTGTCCCCTTTGAAAGGGCAATAAAAAAAACAGGTCACATACAGATTCTTTATGGAAACCTTGCAGAGAAAGGATCTGTTGCAAAAATTACCGGGAAGGAAGGAGAAAAATTTAAAGGAACTGCTCGGGTTTTTAATGGTGAGTTTGATGTGGTGGAAGGAGTTAAATCTGGCAGAATAAAAGAGGGTGATGTCGTGGTTATACGCAATGTAGGCCCGAAAGGAGCACCAGGTATGCCCGAAATGTTAAAGCCCACAAGTTTGATCATGGGTTCTGGTCTTGGTAAAAGTGTTGCATTGATTACTGATGGAAGATTTTCAGGAGGTTCGCATGGATTTGTAATCGGCCACATAACACCAGAAGCCTTTGAAGGAGGATTGATTGGATTAGTGGAAGATAATGACTGGATAGAAATTGATGTAAAGAAACATCAAATCAATTTGTTAGTTGATGAGAAGACGATTGCGATCAGAAGATCTCATTACAAAGTACCGTCACTTCGCGTGACGAGTGGTGTTTTATATAAATATGCCAAACACGTAAAAACTGCAGCCGATGGATGCGTTACTGACGAAGACTAAAGAGAAAATGGCAACACCAACCAAGCAACAGATTTCCGGATCGGAAGCTTTGTTGCGTTGCCTGGTAGCCGAAAAGGTTGATACCATTTTTGGATATCCGGGAGGTGCAATCATGCCGATTTATGATGCACTCTATCATTATGCTGATCAGCTCAATCATATATTGGTTCGTCATGAGCAAGGAGCTATACATGCCGCACAAGGTTTTGCTCGTGTGTCTGGCCGACCAGGAATTGTATTCGCCACATCTGGCCCAGGGGCAACAAATCTTGTTACCGGATTAGCTGACGCTTTAATTGATTCAACACCCTTGGTATGTATCACCGGTCAGGTGTTTGCTCATTTATTAGGCACAGATGCATTTCAGGAAACAGATGTTATCAATACTACCATTCCTGTTACCAAATGGAATGTGCAAGTAACAGAAGCAAAAGATATTGCTGATGCTGTTGCGAAAGCATTTCATATAGCAACGACAGGACGTCCGGGTCCCGTGCTAATCGACATTACGAAAAATGCACAAAATGAGCTATTCGATTTTCAGGAATATGAAAAGTGTGAAAGTATTCGCACCTATAAACCGAAGCCTGCTTTGCAACTGTCTCAAGTTGAAGCAGCTGCAGAATTAATTAACAAAGCGAAGAAACCTTATATACTTGCCGGCCAAGGAATTTTACTTTCAGGTGCTTCGAAAGAGTTGGTTGCGTTCTCTGAAAAGAGTGGTATACCAGTAGCTAGCACGTTGCTTGGACTGGGTGCGTTCCCAACCAATCATCCAAACTATGTAGGATATTTAGGCATGCACGGCAATTACGGTCCGAACATCAACACAAATGAATGTGATGTATTGATTGCTGTGGGGATGCGCTTCGATGACCGTGTAACAGGGAACGTAAGCAAGTATGCCAAGCAGGCAAAAGTCATTCACATTGAAATTGATAGGGCAGAGATCAATAAAATTATTAAAGCTGATGTAGCTGTAAACGCAGATGCAAAAGAAGCATTGGAAGTGTTAACCAAGTTAGTTCAGCCTGGAAAACACATAGATTGGATCAATAGCTTCCTTAAACTTAATCAGGAAGAATACGATAAGGTCATCCACCATGAATTCAATTCAACAGGTGAAATAAAAATGGCTGAAGCAATCAATACATTATCAACGCTAACCAATGGAGAGGCGATACTAGTAACGGATGTTGGTCAGCATCAAATGACAGCTTCACGCTATTATCAATTTAAGAATCCCAGAACAAACGTCACCTCAGGTGGGGCTGGTACCATGGGCTTTGCCTTACCCGCTGCTATGGGAGCTAAACTTGCATTGCCAAAACAACAAGTTGTAGCGGTTATTGGCGATGGCGGGTATCAAATGACCGTGCAAGAATTGGGTACCATCATGCAGTATAAGATTCCCGTGAAGATTATGGTATTAAATAATAGTTTCCTGGGGATGGTACGGCAGTGGCAGCAACTCTTTCATGAGAAGCGTTATTCATTTACAGAAATGATCAATCCAGATTTCATAAAAATTGCCGAGGCATATTCTATTCCTGCTCGTAAAGTTGTTGCGAGAGAAGATCTGCAGGATGGCATACGCGAAATGTTGGAAGCCAAAACACCTTATTTCTTAGAGGTTGTAGTTGGAAAAGAAGATAACGTATTTCCCATGGTTCCAGCAGGGGCGGGTGTTGGAGAAGTAATATTGGAAATACCCAATAATAGCAAGAAGTAAGACATAAGATATGTGTGCACTTAATATGAGAATGGGCTGTGAGTTTTATGTTTTACTAACTTAAGTTTTTAATGGATACGGTCTTATGTCTTACTACCTACGTCTTACGTCTAAATTAAAATGAAACAGGAATTCACATTAGAACTTACATCAGATAATAACTTTTCTGTCCTGAATAGAATCATCAATATTTTGAATCGTAGAAGAGTGCGAATCAAAAAGCTGATGGCTCACGAAAATGAAAATGATTTTCGAAGAGGTGGAGTGATCATGTTGCTTTTTACCACGCACGATATGATTGAAAAAGTGACTGTGCAATTGGAGAAATTAATTGAAGTGGAGAGTGTAAAGGCGTATGAGGGAAGTAATCTGTATTTCGAACTGAGTGAAAAAATTGTAGACGTTGACTAAGAAGCCATCAGCTCAAAGTAAAAAGCCGAAAGCTAGTTCGGTCCCCGACTTTAAGCTTTATGCTTTCATCTTGAAACTTTTTAATAATTAAGAACTAAACACAAAGAAAAAATGGCAAAGATCAATTTTGGCGGAACACTGGAAGAAGTAGTTACGCGTGAAGAGTTTCCGATGGAGAAAGCATTAGATGTCTTGAAAAAAGAAACCATCGCAATAATTGGATACGGAGTGCAAGGTCCTGCGCAGGCATTGAACTTACGCGACAATGGATTCAAGGTAATTGTTGGACAACGCAAAGGTTCCAAAACATGGGACAAAGCAGTTGCGCATGGTTGGGTTGCCGGTGAAACATTGTTTGAAATTAACGAGGCCGCAAAGCGCGGCACGATTATTCAATTTCTATTATCAGATGCAGGGCAAATTGCCGCCTGGCCAACGCTGAAACCATTTCTGACTACCGGCAAGACACTATATTTTTCACACGGCTTTGGAATTACTTTCAAAGAACAAACCGGCATTATACCTCCTACAGATATAGATGTTATTTTGGCTGCCCCCAAAGGCTCTGGCACTTCGGTGCGCAGATTATTTTTGCAAGGGAAAGGTATTAATGCGAGTTATGCGGTATTTCAAGATGCCAGTGGTAAAGCGACTGAGAAAGCTATTGCATTAGGTATCGGTGTTGGTGCTGGTTATCTTTTTGAAACCGATTTCAAAAAAGAAGTTTACTCAGACTTAACTGGCGAACGCGGAACATTGATGGGCGCCATTGCCGGAATCTTCGAAGCACAATATGAAGTGTTGAGATCAAAAGGACATACACCTTCAGAGGCTTTTAATGAAACAGTAGAAGAACTTACGCAAAGCCTAATGCCACTCGTTGCTGAGAACGGCATGGATTGGATGTATGCGAATTGTTCAACGACTGCACAGCGTGGCGCTTTGGATTGGAAAAAGAAATTCAAGGCAGCAACACTTCCTGTGTTCAAAGAACTTTATGATAGCGTAGCAAGTGGTGCCGAAGCAAAACGCACAATCGATACCTGCAGCAAACCAGACTATCGCGAAAAACTTGCTGAAGAATTGAAAGAAGTTCGCGAAAGCGAATTATGGCAGGCAGGCGCAGCCGTAAGAAAGCTGAGACCTGAAAAAGCAAGTGTAGAAGCAAGCATGATAAACTAAAGATATAAGACACAAGACATAAGTAGTAAGATGAATTTCTTCTTGGTACTTATGTCTAACGTCTTTAGAAAAGGACACATTTGGACATAGCTAAATTTGGCATTCGGGATAATCGTTGCCGTTAAAAATACTTGTTCTTCAAATAATAATGACATCCACGAAAGCATTTAACCTTGATATCAACGCAGCTTACGAAGTGTTGAAACCAGTGGTCTTAAAAACTCCTCTACAATTTCATCGCAAACTCTCTGAGAAATTCGGGTGCGAGGTTTACTTGAAACGTGAAGATCTACAGGTTGTTCGTTCGTATAAAATTCGTGGAGCTTATAATTTAATTCAAAGTCTTACAGGAGAGCAAAGAAATAGAGGAGTTGTGTGTGCCAGCGCTGGCAATCATGCACAAGGCGTAGCTTTTTCTTGCAAACTCCTCAATATAAAAGGAGTGATTTACATGCCTGCCATCACACCAAAGCAAAAGATCAACCAAGTGAAAATGTTTGGTGGCAGCAATACTGAAATAGTTTTGGTTGGTGATACGTTTGACGAATGTCAGGCTCATGCTTTGGAATACGCTCAACTAAATAACAACGTTTTCATACCTCCTTTCGATCACATTAAAGTAATGGAAGGACAAGGAACAGTAGGCAAAGAAATTTTAGAAGAGCAATCAAACATTGATTACGTCTTTGTTCCTATTGGTGGTGGCGGGCTTTGTGCTGGGTTAGGGAGTTATTTTCAAACCTATTCACCGCAAACAAAAATTATTGGAGTAGAGCCTCAAGGTGCTCCGTCCATGAAGGAGGCACTAAAAGCCGGCAAGCCAGTAGTATTGGATTCTATTCAACGATTTGTAGACGGAGCTTCGGTGAAAAAAGTGGGAGATCTTACCTTTACAATTTGTAAAGACGTAATCTCAGATATGCTATTAGTTCCTGAAGGAAAGGTTAGCTCCACTATCTTGCAATTATATAATGAAGATGCCATTGTCGCTGAGCCTGCCGGGGCGCTTGCTATTGCAGCATTAGATCAATATGGAGATCGCCTGAAAGGCAAAAAGGTAGTTTGCATTCTTAGCGGAGGTAATAATGATATCGACAGAATGCAAGAGATTAAAGAACGGTCTCTGTTGTTCGAAGGATTAAAACATTACTTCATCGTACGTTTTGCACAACGGCCAGGAGCTTTGAAAGAATTTGTCAACCATATTCTCGGCCCCAATGACGATATTGTACGTTTCGAATTCATCCAAAAACACAACAAAGAAACTGGTCCCGCTTTAATAGGGATCGAAGTAAAATCAAAAGAAGATTTTACTTCTCTCATTGAAAGGATGAATAACCACAAACTCAACTACACACTTGTGAATCAAAACGAGAATTTGTTTGAGTATCTGGTGTAGACAATAATTTTTTGATTTGAATTCTTCAAGTCAGAACAGAATTGCAAAACCCTAAATCGATTCCATTGAATTGATTTTATTGTTAAACCTCTTCAATAAAAGCAGTATCTTGTCTACCTAAACATCAAACAAATGGCACAAGGTTTACTCATCGATATGGACGGGGTGATTTACGGAGGGGATACAATGATACCAGGCGCAGATACCTTCATTACAAAATTGCTGAAAGATAATATTCCTTTCATGTTTATGACTAACAACAGCCAACGGTCAAGATTAGATGCTGTAAGAAAATTAGATAAGTTAGGCATAAAAGTGAAGGAAGAACATGTATACACCAGTGCGATGGCAACCGGAAAGTTTTTAGCAAGTCAGATTCCCGGAGGAACAGCGTATGTGTTGGGTGAAGGCGGTCTATTGTCAAGCTTACATGAAAATGGTATTTCATTAGTCAATTCCGATCCAGACTTTGTGGTACTGGGTGAGGGTAGAAATTTTACGCTGGAAATGGTAACGAAGGCAGTCGACATGATTTTAGCAGGCGCGAAATTTGTTATCACTAATCGTGATCCATCACCTAAGAAAAAAGGCTGGGATAACCTTGGCATTGCAGCCACTAGCGCAATGATTGAAGAGGCTACTGGGATCAAAGCTTTTGTGGTCGGTAAACCAAGTCCGGTAATGATGCGCTCAGCGCGCAAAGCATTAGGACTTGAAACAGCCGAGACCACCATCATTGGTGATACCATGGATACAGATATTCGTGGCGGTGTGCAAATGGGATACAAAACAATACTTGTATTGAGTGGCGTGACTAAACGAGAAAATCTTTCCAGATATGCCTTCAAGCCCGATCTTGTCGCTGACTCGGTAAATGAAATTAAACTTCCGTTGCCGTGGTGGTCAGCGTAATATATGTTATTTAAGCTGATGAATTTTGCACAAATCATAATCGCAAACCGCTACCAAACACTTGTCAGTAACGAATAATTTATTGATGATTTCATTCAACTAACTCACAACTTTTTTTCATCTTCGTAACGAAGAAAAATAATAAGATTCGCCCTGATATTGAGACTCAAAATTGGTTCTCTGTATCAGGGCGGCTCTTTTTTTAGAGGGATAGGCCAAACTAACGATTGTTGTGAGCGTACAAAAACCGAAAACTATTTTTGAAAAAATCTGGGACAACCATGTAGTGAAACATGCCGAAGGTTATCCAGATGCAGTATTCATTGATCGTCATTTTATACACGAGGTCACAAGCCCTCAGGCATTTGATGGATTAAAGAAACGAGGTATAAAAGTCTTTAATACTTCGCGCACAACAGCCACTGCCGATCACAATGTTCCTACAAAAGACCAGCATCTTCCTATCAAAGAAGCATTGTCCCGGCATCAAGTAGAAACGCTGAGAAAGAATTGCAAAGAGTTTGGAGTTGAGTTGTATGATCTTGGTCACCCTTTTCAAGGTATCGTTCACATCATTGGACCAGAGCTAGGTTTGACCTTACCGGGAATGACAATTGTATGTGGTGATAGTCATACATCCACGCATGGTGCATTTGGAAACATTGCCTTTGGTATAGGTACAAGCGAAGTTGAGCAAGTATTAGCTACACAATGCATTTTGCAATACAAACCCAAGACCATGAAAATTGAGATCAATGGTAAATTGGGCAAGGGTGTCGTCAGCAAGGATATTATTTTATACGTCATATCAAAAATTTCAGCCAGTGGAGCCACTGGCTTTTTTGTGGAGTATGCCGGAGAAGCTATCCGCAGTCTTTCTATGGAAGCACGTATGACCATCTGCAACATGAGCATTGAAATGGGTGCGCGCGGTGGATTAATAGCTCCCGATGAAACTACATTCAATTACATAAAGGGAAGAAAGTTTGCACCTCAAGGCGAGAAATTTGATAAAGCTGTTTCCGAATGGAAAAAGCTTAGCACAGATGAAGACGCTACTTATGATTCGGTCTTGAAGTTTGATGCCGCTGATATCGCCCCCATGATTACCTACGGAACAAATCCAGGCATGGGCATGAAAGTAACTGATAGGATTCCAACTGTAAACGAGTTAAAAGAAATTTCAGAACAAGCATCGTTTACAAAGTCATTAGAATACATGGGGCTTGAACCAGGTTCTTCTCTCCTTGGAAAAGCAATTGACTATGTCTTCATTGGAAGTTGTACAAACGCTCGCATCGAAGATTTGCGCTTAGTGGCTGACATGGTAAAAGGAAAAACAAAAGCATCAAATGTAGAAGTGTGGGTTGTTCCAGGTTCTAAGCAAGTAGAAGAACAAGCACGCAAAGAAGGACTCGATAAAATTTTTGAACAAGCAGGTTTTGAATTAAGAAGTCCCGGCTGCTCCGCATGTTTGGGTATGAATGAAGACAAAGTACCAGCTGGAAAGTATTGCATCAGCACTTCCAATAGAAATTTCGAAGGGAGACAAGGCCCCAAGTCACGCACATTTTTGGCAAGTCCATTAAGTGCAGCAGCTGCAGCAATCACAGGTAAGGTAACTGATGTGAGGGATTTTTAAAACGTTAATAGTTAATAGTGGACCAGTACTATTAACGAATAACGTTTAACCATTAACTAATAACATGAGCAAAGATAAATTCACAACATTAAAATCCACAGCAGTTCCACTGCCTGTAGAGAATATTGACACTGATCAAATTATTCCTGCACGTTTTTTAAAGGCTACTACGCGTGAAGGTTTCGGTGACAATCTCTTTCGTGATTGGCGTTATGATAGCAACAACAATCCTGTCAAAGGTTTCGTGTTGAACAATCCAAAGTATACAGGAAAGATTTTAGTGGCCGGGAAGAACTTTGGATGCGGAAGTAGTCGGGAGCATGCTGCCTGGGCAATTTACGATTTTGGATTCCGCGTGGTAGTGTCAAGTTTCTTTGCCGATATCTTTAAGAACAACGCGCTTAACAATGGATTACTTCCAATTGTGGTTTCGGATAAATTTCTGAAGCAATTGTTAACCGCTATCGAAGAAAAACCTTCCAGTGAAATTGTTATCGACCTGGAAAATCAAATTCTTCAGATCGGATCAGTAAAAGAAAAATTTGATATCAATTTATATAAGAAGAGGTGTTTGATTAACGGGTATGATGATATTGACTATCTATTGAGTTTGAACAAAGAGATTAGGGAATTTGATTTAACACACTAATCCGTTACCAGTTACCGGTAACCGGAGACTGGCAACTTGTAACAGTTATTAAAAGGTAAAAACGATCAAGTACGCACGCGTGAAAAAGAAAATAGTAATCCTCCCCGGAGACGGCATCGGCAAAGAAGTAACTACCGAGGGTAAAAAAGTATTAGAGATTATTGCAAAAGGCTTTGGGCATACGTTTGAATTTGATGAAGCTATTATCGGTCACGATGCAATTGAAGCCACCGGTAATCCATTGCCTGAAGAAACATTGGCCAAACTAAAAAACTGTGATGCGATTTTATTTGGAGCAGTTGGTCATCCTAAATACGATAACGATCCTACGCTGAAAGTAAGACCGGAACAAGGGCTTTTGAAAATGCGTAAAGAGCTTGGCTTGTATGCCAACCTCCGTCCTATTAAACTTTTTGACGAACTACTAGAAGCATCCAGTATTAAACCCGAAATATTAAAAGGTTCTGACATTCTTTTCTTTCGCGAACTGACCGGAGATGTCTACTTCGGTGAGAAAGGAAGAAAAGATGATGGAAATACTGCGTATGATATGATGATCTATCAGCGCTACGAAGTAGAACGCATTGCCCACAAAGCCTTTCAGGCTGCTCGAACGAGGAAGAAAAAAGTTACTTCGGTGGACAAAGCCAATGTTTTGGAAAGCTCAAGGCTTTGGAGAGAAACCGTTCAGGAAGTGGGCAAG
>JANOQK010000019.1:0-3883 GCA_031414855.1 Bacteroidia bacterium
CTTTACCTGGCGTGCGAATAACATCTCCGCATACAAAACATTGACGCATCAGCATCTGGATGAGATCAATCAAACTTTAAAATCTTTGCAAGATGGTTTTAATGAAGCTATAAACTTTGTTCCCTGGAGGGGTGACTTCACCAGAGGGATTTTTGTTACATCCGTTTTGAGCTCTGATTTAAGTATTGATGCAGCTTACAAACTCTACAAAGAGTACTATGCCTCTCACCCATTCACGCACGTTTTGGATTCGATGATCGACATTAAGCAAGTGGTAAATACCAATAAATGCTTGATTCATCTGGAGAAGGTTGGAAACAAACTGGCCATTCACTCTGTAACAGATAATCTATTAAAAGGCGCCAGCGGACAAGCCATTCAAAATATGAATTTGATGTTTGGATTTGAAGAGACAGCTGGATTAAAACTTAAGGGCACTATATTTTAAGTTTAAAGCATAAAGCAGTCAGCTAAAAGCTGGCTTAAGAGAATCAAAAAATAAGCCATATGAAAAACTTTAAAGATTTGATTGTTTGGAAAAAGGCTCATGAGAATGCTTTGTTAATTTATAACACAACAAAGAGTTTTCCTAAGGACGAGCAATTTGGCATCGTTAGTCAAATGAGACGTGCCGCAGTTTCTGTACCAACTAATATAGCTGAGGGCTGTGGAAAGTTTACTCAAAAGGACTTTGCAAATTTTCTTCAAACCGCATTCGGCTCAGCTCAAGAGGTTGAGTATCTTTCGTTATTATCTTTTGAATTAGGATATCTTAATCAAGAGCAATACACGAAGACTGATTCATTAATAAATGAAGTAAAAGCTATGCTAATCTCTCTTATAAAGAAAGTGAGATCGTAAACCAAGCCATGCTTTTAACTTTTCGCTTTCAACTTTTGGCTTTTTAAAATGAAATTATTTGACGTATACCCACTCTTCCTAATCGAACCTGTAAAGGCACAAGGCTCTTGGCTCTGGGACAAGGATGGAAAAAAATATTTGGATTTATATGGTGGCCATGCCGTGATTTCCATTGGTCATAATCATCCTCATTTTGTTGAGGCTCTTAAAAGTCAATTGGATAAAATCAGCTTCTATTCCAACAGCGTTAAGAACTCCATGCAAGAAAAACTGGCAGAAAAACTTGGGCAGCTATCAGGCTATCCAGATCACCAGCTCTTTCTATGCAACTCTGGAGCGGAAGCAAACGAGAATGCTTTGAAGTTGGCTTCTTTTGTAAATGGCAGAAAAAAAGTAATCGCTTTCAAAAAAGCATTTCATGGTAGAACCTCGGGAGCTGTGGCGGCCACGGACAATCCTAAAATTGTTGCACCCTTCAACGCTGGTCATGAAATTATTTTTCTTCCACTCAACGACAAACAAGCTTTTATTGAAGCGATCAATAAGGAGATTTCATCCGTCATCATAGAAGGCATCCAAGGTGTTGGTGGAATTTATTTTCCATCACAATCATTTCTTCAGCTAGTATCGAAGAAATGTAAGGAAGTTGGAGCCTTGTTAATTTTAGATGAGGTACAATCAGGATATGGACGCACCGGAAAGTTTTTTGCGCATCAGTTTTCAGGTATTGAAGCCGATCTGATCACCATTGCTAAAGGGATGGGCAACGGATTCCCCATTGGAGGGGTTCTGATTCATTCTGACATTAAGCCTTGGAGCGGGATGTTGGGCACCACGTTTGGAGGAAATTATTTAGCCTGTGCTGCCGCTCAATCGGTATTAGAAGTTATAGAACAGGAAAATCTCATTCAAAATGCAGCACAACTTGGTAAATATTGGATAGATCAATTACAATCTTTCCCCTCCATAGTGGCTGTTAGGGGTGAAGGATTAATGATTGGTTTTGACATGCCGGATTCTTTAGCTTCGCTTAGAAAAGATCTTTTATTCAAACACGCTATGTTTACCGGTGAAGCGAAACCAAATACCATACGATTATTGCCATCTCTTGCTTTGTCCAAAGCAGAAGCTGATTTATTTTTGGAAGCTATGGCCATTGAATTAAAACAGACCGTGTACCTATGAAGCAATTCCTCTCTGTTGATGACGTCACTGATTTCAATCAACTCGTACAGAATGCTTTGGCATATAAAGCTTCGCCTTTCAAAGATCAACAACTGGGATTTAACAAACGGATCGGAATGTTATTCCTCAATCCAAGCATGCGCACGCGCATTAGCACGCAAATAGCGGCCAAAAATCTGGGGATGGATGCCATTGTGTTCAACGTAGGACAGGATGGTTGGGCGTTGGAGTTTGAAGACGAAGCTATTATGAGTGGGTCAACTGTAGAACACGTTAAAGAGGCAGCGCCAGTACTTGGTCAATATTTTGACATACTGGGCATACGAACATTTCCATCGTTGAAGAACAAAGAAGATGATTACAGCGAACTATACATCAAGCAGTTTATAAAATATTCCGGAATTCCAGTGCTAAGCCTGGAGAGTGCCACCCTACATCCACTCCAAAGTTTGACAGACATCATTACTATTACAGAAACTTTTAAGAAAAAGAAGAGACCAAAAATCGTATTAACATGGGCGCCCCACGTAAAGGCGTTGCCACAATGTGTTGCCAATAGTTTTTCGCAGTGGATCAACGCATGGGGCGAGGCGGACTTCGTGATTACACATCCTGAAGATTACCAGTTGGATCCCAAATTTACAGATGGTGCAAGGATTACCCATGATCAAAACGAAGCGCTCACTGATGCGGACTATGTCTACGTTAAAAACTGGAGCACCTATACCGATTATGGTAAAATTTATTGCAACGATCCCACCTGGATGTTGTCTAAGAAGAAATTAAAACTTACGGACAACGCTAAAATTATGCATTGCTTGCCCGTGAGAAGAAATGTAGAGTTGAGTGACACCGTACTAGACAGTAAAAATAGTATCGTAACACAACAAGCTGGAAACCGCGTGTGGGCAGCACAAGCGGTGTTGGCTGAACTTTTAAAAAATTAAATAACTAGAATTTTCAAACAATGAATAAATTATACATAATCAAGATTGGTGGAAATGTGTTGGATGATGAAAAATCCCTAAATGAGTTCTTAAAGAATTTCGCATCCATCCATGAGCCTAAAATTCTCATTCACGGTGGTGGAAAAATAGCTACCAAAATTGGAGATCGCCTGGGAATTGAATCGACTTACGTGAAAGGTCGCAGAATCACAGACGAGCCCACCTTGGACTTAGTTACTATGGTGTATGGCGGATTGGTGAACAAACAAATCGTAGCCCAACTTCAATCATTGGGATGTAACGCTATGGGATTAACCGGTGCAGATGGAAACATGATCAAAGCTACAAAACGTCCGGTAGGTGAAATTGATTATGGATTTGCGGGTGATATTAATGCAGAAAGCGTAAACTCAACATTGCTTTATTTTCTATTAAAGCAAAATGTAATTCCGGTGTTCGCGCCACTCACCCACAGTAACGGAACGATTCTTAATACAAATGCCGATACAATTGCATCCGTATTGGCGATTTCTCTGAGCAAACATTTTGATGTGCGCTTGATCATGTGTTTTGAAAAACCAGGGGTATTGAAAGATGTCAACGATCCATCCTCTGTTATTCGTCAACTCAATAAACCATTGTACGAAAAACTTTTAAAAGAAGGTTCCTTCCACGATGGCATATTGCCAAAACTTGAAAATGCCTTCGCGGCTATTCAATCAGGTGTAAAAGAAGTTTTGATCGGAGAACATACCCACTTACATGCCAATATCGGTTACGAAACAATCGGCACCTTAATAACACTTTCGTGAATCAAAGACTTCACGATATCGCCATAGATTTGTTGAAGCAACTCATCGCCACTCCATCTTTCAGTCGCGAAGAAGATA
>JANOQK010000020.1:0-7162 GCA_031414855.1 Bacteroidia bacterium
TGCCAACTGCACTTCATCCAAGCTGCCCGTCATTTCTTTACGATAGCGCGCCATAAAAGGTATAGTGGCACCTTCGGCCAACATATCTATAACCACTTCTACTTGTTGGGTGCTGAGATTTAATTCGGAGGCAATTCGGGAAATGTTATTCATAATGGGAAGTTAATAGTTAGCAGTTAATAGTGTTAATGGTTTACTTCCCCATTAACGAAAAACGGTTGGCAAAAATAGGAGGTGGATTGATGCCACAAAGGATGGGGTGAATTATTTACAATAAATATTTCTATGACAAGAATTTTTCTGAATGGGCTTTCATTTCGTACTATGCTACATTTTTGTTAACGCGCCTCCGGCTGAGGGAGAAGATTCAAACCACCGGCACCTCATAATATTTCAACGCCCACTCCAGCATAAAACGAACTCTATTGGGTATGATCTTGTAAACAATCAATTCGGGGTTATCAATTGATCCGAGATAATGTTGCAGCAGTCTATTGGTGTTCCAAATATCCTGAAGAAGATTCCTATCTGTAACAATGGTTGCAACCCCTGTGATGCGCACCTGGTTGTGATCTTCATCGATGTAGCAAAGTTCAACATTCGAATTCTTTTCAAGCTCCGCAGTTTTTCCATAACTCTTCAAGTTGGCCACATATACAGTAAAACCATCCGTGCGCACTGGTGAAACCGGACGAACACGCGGTTGATTGCCATCGATGGTAGCCAGCATGGGAAAGCGAATTTTCTTAACCAACTCTGAAGCTAGCTGTGGAACATCTTCGGGATTAATTTGTTGCGGTGCGGGTTTGCTCATGATAATGGATCAATTATTAGAAGCCCAATTATCAAAAAATAGAAGATCAATTCCAATCTTTACTTTAATATTGACGTCTTAAGAAAACGGTTGATTAAATGCGTTTTGTTTTATTGTTTATCATCCTGGTAGCGATTGTCTTAATTCCCTTCTTCATTTGGGGCGAAACCTTGATGGCATTCTTTTCCGCAGAAGGTTCAATAGCCTGGTTGAACACTTACGGACAATGGGCATGGACAGTGGCCATTTTATTATTAATAGCCGATTTGTTTTTACCCCTTCCTGCCACACTTATCATGTCAGCGCTTGGCTACATCTATGGACCAATCGTTGGTGGCTTAATAAGTGCAGCCGGTTCATTTATTTCAGGATCGTTGGGATATTGGTTATGCGGCATGCTCGGTGAGAAATCAGCCATTTGGATTTTGGGTCAAAAGGAATATGATCACGGAAAAAAAATTGCAGCAAGCATTGGTGGTTGGGTGGTTGCACTATCAAGATGGTTGCCGGTGTTTCCGGAAGTCGTTGCCTGTATGGCTGGACTTACACGCATGCCGGTTAAATTTTTTTACGTGGCGCTTGCTTGTGGATCAATTCCACTTGGTTTTACGTATGCCATCATTGGAAACTCAGGAATAACCCATCCAACATTAGCCATTGGATTAAGTGCAGGGCTTCCTCCGCTGATTTGGTTTATTGTAAGTCGAGTGTTGAGTAGGCGATTGCCTAAATGACCAAAAAATTTCTTTTCTGAAAGACGGAGTCATAACGCTACCTTTGCTGGATGCAACCTAAAATAACTACTGCCAACGCAGAATTTCTTAAAAACCTATCCATTGCCGAATTCAATGAGATGCAGACCGCGGTCATTGAAAAGGCGACTTCTACTAACAATCTGATGCTGCTGGCGCCCACGGGTTCTGGCAAAACGCTGGCATTTTTAATACCACTAGTAAATAAATTAAGAGCTGACGCCACAGGAGTGCAAGCTTTGATCATAGCACCTTCTCGTGAACTTTCTCTACAGATCGAACAGGTTTTCAGATCGATGAAAACCTCCTATAAAGTGAGTTGCTGCTATGGCGGTCACTCCGTGAAAATTGAACAAAATAGTTTGAGTGAAGCACCTGCTGTCATTATTGGAACGCCCGGCAGGCTGGCTGATCATATTTTCAGAAATTCATTTGATGCGCGCGCCATTAAAATGGTCGTATTAGATGAATTTGATAAGTCGCTGCAAATGGGTTTTCACGAACAACTGAAAACTATTTTCAAGGTATTAAGTGGGAAGCAGCAACATCTTCTTACTTCAGCTACACGATTAGATGTGTGGCCCGACTTTTTGCCCTTCACCAATCCGGAAACTCTCAATTATCTTAAAGACGAAGCAGAATCAAAATTGCGGTTAAGACTGGTGAATACCCGAAGCATTGACAAAGTAGAAACACTCATGCGATTAGTGGCAGGATTTAATCAGGAAGTGTGCCTTGTGTTTTGCAATCATCGTGATGCCGTGGAACGCATCAGTGCTTTGTTCACTCAAAATAAATTTGAACATGGCATTCTCCATGGTGCCATGGAACAAATTGATCGCGAAAAAAATCTAATCAAATTCAGAGGCGGTGCTCACAATGTGTTAATCGCAACCGATCTCGCTTCGCGTGGATTGGACATTCCAGAGATCAAACACGTGGTGCATTATCAATTACCTACACAGCAGGAAGCCTTTCTTCATCGTAACGGCCGAACGGCTCGCATGCATGCCGAAGGACAAGCCTATCTCATTTTAGCCAATGATGAAACATTGCCCGATTACATTGACAAATCGGTTGATGAGCTTAAGGTTAGCAATAAACTTGTACTTCCTCCGCCACCTCAGTTTGCCTGTTTATACATTAGCGCTGGTAAGAAAGATAAAATAAGCAAAGGTGATATTGTTGGCTTGCTCACTAAAAAAGGCGGACTATCAGGGGATGATATTGGGTTAATCACAACGCTTGACTTTGCTTCTTATGTTTCCATAAAACGATCGCTTGTGACCAAAACATTGGCGAATATTAAGAATGAGAAACTGAAGGGCGGGAAAGTGAAGATCGAGATAGCGAATTAGCCTATCTATTAAAACATGAACACGACTTCCGTCACAAAACTCATCATCTCGCTTGTGCTGCCCCTCGCGGTAGGCGCTATAGCCGGACTTTTTACAGCCAATGCAATCCCCAAATGGTATGCGACTTTAAATCAACCCTCTTTCAATCCACCGAATTGGCTCTTCGGCCCAGTCTGGACAACGCTATATCTGCTCATGGGAATTTCTCTATATATAATATGGACACTTGAGCCCGGTAAGGAACGGAATTTGGCGCTTGTAGCATTTGGTGTACAATTAGTATTAAATTTTGGATGGAGTTTTTTCTTCTTCTATTTTAAAACACTTGGCTTTGCGCTGATAGAGATTGTTGCCCTTTGGACGAGCATCGTATTTATGCTTGTCCTTTTTTATAAAATAAAACCTATGGCCGCATATTTAAATGTTCCTTATTTGCTTTGGGTAAGTTTTGCAACGGTTCTTAACGCTGCCTACTTCAAATTAAATTAACCTTTTCAAAAAAGCTGATTCACTGAAATCAATCGTTATGAAAATCAGAGCAATTATAACAGGAACAACAGGAATGGTAGGCGAAGGTGTATTGCATGAATGTCTGCTTCATCCTGAAGTTGAACACGTAGTTGTCATTAACCGGAAACCATGTGGTGTATCCCATCCCAAGTTGAAAGAAGTCATTCATTCCGATTTCCATAATTTATCGTCTATTGAAAATCAATTACACGATTATAATGCGTGTTTCTTTTGCCTTGGTGTAACATCTGTGGGCATGAAGGAAGAACAATATCATCGACTAACGTATGATTTAACAATTCACTGTGCTGAAACCCTCTCCAGGATCAACAAGGATATGACCTTCTGTTATGTATCTGGTAGTGGAACGGACAGCTCAGAAAAAGGAAAAAGCATGTGGGCACGTGTCAAAGGCAAAACAGAAAATAAATTGATGCAGATGCCTTTCAAGAAAGCATACATGTTTCGCCCTGGATACATGCATCCTACAAAAGGTTTAAAGAATACTTTAAAATACTATGGCGCATTTTCATGGATGTATCCTGCTTTGCGCGCGGTATTCCCCAGCTTTGTATCAACACTACAGGAATTGGGGCTGGCAATGATCAACACCATCCGTAAAGGATATGACAAATCCATTCTGGAAGTGAAAGACATGGTAAAGCTTGCAAAAGCTTAGTAATCTCTACTGATTATTATATTTGCGCCAACATCAGAAATAAAATATTCGCGAAGGCGTTCAGTGTAGGGAAAGAAACTCAGGCATGCGTATTATAAACTCAATAATTCTTCTCATTACATTCTTATTAGTCGGCTGTCTTGATGTAAGCAATCCAAATGAAACGCAACTAGCCAAAGAATTAATAGCCATTGATGATTATATTAAGAAGGGAACTTATGTACACGTTACGGATGGCAATAATCAAGGCGTTCGGATAGCAGTAACCGAATTTGGCAGTGGTCCTCCTCCCCATGAAGGGCAGATCGTACATGCAACTTTCATAGGCCATTTGCTTTCGGACTGGAGCGTTTTTGAAACCGTTACCTATAGCGATAAGGTAGAGTTAATACCCGTACCCGGCTTGCGCTATGGTGTTGAATCTCTCCCGGAAGGAACAAAAGCCACCATCTTTATCGCTTCTAATTATGGTTTTGGACCGGCCGGAACAACTAATGTACCCGGTAATGCCACTATTGCTTATGAAGTTGTTCTGGAAAAGGTAATAAAGACATCGGCTGAACTGATACAGTTCAAATCGGACACAACGGCTATTCATAAGCACTTGAAGGATGCGTCTATCAACGCAACTGCCCATCCTACAGGAATTTGGTATTCGGTAAATAATGCCGGAACAGGAGTCTCTCCTAACACATATAATCTTGTTACATTTCAATATAAAGGATCGATTCTTTCCACCGGAGCAGTTTTTCAGGAAGGCGATATAAAGAAACAAATTGTATTTGGGCTTATCGATGGCCTCAAGATTGGTTTCCCGCTTCTTAAGGTAGGTGATGCCGCTACCTTTTACATTCCATCAGGATTGGGCTATGGCCCAGCAGGAAGTAATTTGATTGCTCCCAATTCAAATCTCATCTTCGAAATAAAACTCACTGCTGTTGAGTAACTATTTTCGGGACTGAATTGTACAAAAAGACAAAAGCACCTACAAGAGGTGCTTTTCATGTGTATTGGAAGTAATCGATTAGCGATACTTATACTTGTACGATTTCGCTTTCTCCTTTTTATTTCTTTTTTCTTTCATCAATGCGCAAGCATTGGAATACACCTTGTTCTGTTTTTTAATAATCGTATAGCGATCATCAACTTTGGGCACACGACCTTTTGCTTCCGCAGAAAGGCTTACAATTATGAATGAAAGAATAAGTATGAAAAGAACAAAGATCTGTCTGAATCTCAAGGCTGTCTTTGAATTAACTTTTATCGGTGCTTTCATATTTGTTGTTGTTTGATGTAACAAATGTAGGGGCTGCATTAACCTGAGTCTTGCGGAAATACCCAGCAAAAGCACATCTGTGCGAGAACTTATTCTATCGAATTCAACTGATTTTAGTTGGCGCTATCAGCCTTGTTTCTAACGAGGTTCCAGGTCAGTGCATTACGCAGAATATTGAGAATGCAGGCAATATGAATTAAAGTATCACTTTAACCATGGTAATTCCTGGTTTTATGCGGCACTTACTCCATACATTTTGGAAAGAATTAAGCCTTATCCCGTAGCCCAATTTTCAATATTTAGTAGAGTATTCGATCAAAATCTTACGTATAAAAAAAGCCACCCGTAAGAGGTGGCTTCCTGTGATGCTATATATTATGGTGGGCTAACTGTTCATCGAGATCAAAAATTCCTGATTGTTACGAGTGCCTTTCATTCTGTTCAATAGCAATTCCATGGCTTCGTTACTGTTCATGTCTGCCATGTATTTGCGCAAAATCCAAACACGGGCTAGCTCTTCTTCTTTTAACAGGAGATCTTCTCTTCTTGTGCCAGAAGCAGTAACATCAATAGCAGGATAAACACGCTTGTTGGAAAGCTTGCGATCCAATACCAATTCCATATTGCCTGTTCCCTTAAATTCTTCAAAGATCACTTCGTCCATTTTAGAACCCGTATCAATCAAGGCAGTTGCAATAATAGTTAAGGAGCCACCTCCTTCAATATTGCGGGCCGCACCAAAGAAACGTTTTGGTTTATGCAACGCATTTGCGTCCACACCACCTGAAAGAATTTTTCCGGAAGATGGAACCACTGTATTATAAGCACGTGCGAGGCGAGTGATGGAATCTAATAGAATGACCACATCATGTCCGCACTCTACCATGCGTTTTGCTTTTTCGAGAACGATGCTCGCAACTTTTACATGGCGTTCAGCTTGTTCATCAAAAGTGGAGGCAATCACTTCCGCTTTTACACTGCGAGCCATATCTGTCACCTCTTCCGGACGCTCGTCAATCAACAGCACGAGCAAGTAAACTTCAGGATGGTTTTCGGCAATGGCGTTAGCAATGTGTTTCAATAAAACAGTTTTACCGGTTTTGGGTTGCGCCACAATCATACCACGCTGTCCTTTTCCAATCGGGCAAAATAAATCCAGAATACGGGTCGACATATTGTCGGCAGTAGTACTTAGTCGTAATTTTTCTTCTGGAAAAAGTGGCGTTAAATATTCAAATGCTACGCGGTCGCGAATTTCTTCCGTTGTCTTTCCACTTACACTTTCCACCTTTAGCAAGGCAAAATACTTTTCGCCTTCTTTTGGTGGACGAATCAAACCTTTCACGGTATCACCTGTTTTCAAACCAAATAATTTGATCTGTGATGGCGACACATAAATATCATCCGGGCTGGCCAGGTAGTTATAATCAGAAGAGCGCAAGAAGCCATAGCCATCTTGCATAATTTCCAATACACCTTCGTTGGCAATTAATCCATCAAAGTCTTTAATGTTATTTTCTTTGCGCTGTTGCCCATGCGGGCGGTCTTCGCGTTGATTCGGATTGGGGTTTTGATTAGCGTCTCCCAAAGGTGCGTCCCTCATCTCCTCCTGAACACGAGCAGGCGCTTCATTAGAGACTACAATATTTTCAGTGGGTTCTTCAAAGCTGGGCACATTCGGTTCCGTGTCAGCATCAATTGAATGAAGAAGTTCCTCTGCTGATAATTCTTTCTCCGGTGCCTTTTCAACTTCAGGAGCAACATTCTCGCGTC
>JANOQK010000021.1:0-1891 GCA_031414855.1 Bacteroidia bacterium
ACCCCCGGTACAGAATAACCCGTACGACAGTTTAGCAAACTATTGGTTTAAGCCACTCACCCACCTCTCCTTTCCCAAAAAGGAGTGCAAATATAACCGGAGATTTATTGAATTGAGCCTATCTAGCCTTTTTTTTTAGACAGAATCATCATTGCGAATAAATGGAGAATTTACTAAGGGAATGAATTTTATTCCTTTGAACTCAACAACGTTCCTGTCAACGAAGCCAGTCCCCCTACCAGTCCCCCAATAAGAGTTGTCAACACAAAAACATTCAACGGAAGTATTCGGTTGATTTTTTCAGTTAGAATAGATTGAGTGGATACATCAATGAACATTGCCATCCCCAGCCAAAGCAATCCAACGCCAAGAAATCCGGCACAAAAAGAAACGAACCCCTTATTTCCAAAGTAGTAGCCAATTGCAAAGGATCCGATTGCCATGGTCCACCAGGGAAGAAAATTTTGAAGCAAAAAGGAAAGGACTATCGTAGCAATAAGTTGATATAAGAATTTCATTTCGATGCTGGTTTAAGTGTAGTGGTAAATAAGGTAGAGCCCGAAAGTTTGCTCCTCTCGTTCACAAACTTTAAGGGATAGGGTTGAGCCTTCTCCCAGGCTTCCATCAGGTTGCCATAAAACGGACTACCTGGATTTCCGGATTGCCCGCCTGGATAAACGCCCCAGGCTTTCACGCCTGTTTTTTCCAAGCTTACAATCATGCGCCAGCTGGGGCCCCAGCCACCGCGTGAAGCATTGAGGGCATTAGCGTTTCCTCCATTAATCGCGTGAATGCTTAAAGGCTCGAGTCGAAGTAAATGTCTTATGTACGAATCTTTAAAGCTCGCCCAATCTGGTGCCTTATTATTCTTCTCTTCCCAATTATGTATACGCTCTAAGGCCTTTTTAAAAGCAATAGCAATGATTGATTTTTTATCTTCCTTTTCAGGAGTTTGCTGGTCATCATAAAATACTAAATCAGGTTTGTTCGTTAATAACCACCAGGTGGTATAATCGGAAGGAACGGGCAGATCAACTTTACTGTCTATCATTTCGTCCCAGATAACTTTCTGTAATTCTTCCACCCACGCTTCGAAATAGGAAGCTGCAGTGCTGTTAGCATCATTCACATAGTTCCAATGAGCCAATTGATCAATGACAGTTTGCTCCTCCTTTGAAAGTGTTGAAGACCTGATTTCCTCCAGCAACATGGGAAGATACTCTTCTCCTTGAATGTTGTAATTATCATTTTGCAACTCCATCATCCGTTGCGGTGTAATATTGCTCAATTCGGCTAGTACTCGGTTTACTCTCCGGTTGCGGTAATTTTCCCAATTACTGGCGTGCACATAGTAAGGATAGGAGGAGTCTACCGGATATTGATTGGTAGAACTTACGAACCCTCTTTCAGGGTTTTTGATCATAACATTTTGGTCGAAGGGGATAAAGGTTTTCCATTCTGTGGAAGTTTTTGACCCATCTAATACAAATTTACCCTCATCCTTTCTGCGCACGGGATATTTGCCTTGGATACGAATAGCGATATCTCCACTGACCGAGGCAAAAGCAAAAGTCTGTGCGGGGAAATAATAATGATCTAAAGCAGTCATATAATCAGTGTGATTATTCGCTCGGTCTAATTCGAAAAAAGTTCGTAGGATATTACCGCCATCGTGTGCTATCCATCGGTAAGCGTAGTGTTTGTTCTGATTGTCGCCATGGTAGCTTTCGTCATAAGGTATTGGCCCCTTATGAGTAAACACAATGGTATCAAAGAAATCGGGTTTGCCTTTGATGCCGAATTTCTCAATGACTTTTCTGGATGACTTCCATTGGCCATCACTCAGGTATTCATTTTTAGTGTTGTCCTTAAATGTGATTTTATACCAGTC
>JANOQK010000022.1:0-4829 GCA_031414855.1 Bacteroidia bacterium
TGAGAAGGGAAGATATCCTGGAAAAAATCGATAGCTTATTGAAGGAGTTGGATGAGATGAAGCCTAAGGCTCAGAGCGCCCTACATGAATTGCGCCAGCAGGAAGATCGGATGAAAGCGATAGTGGCTGATCTTACCGTGCAGAATGAGTTGCTGAGCCAAAAGTCAGCTAACTATAACGAACAAAATATCTTCTTCCACCAGCAGGAGAATCGGGTAAAAAGTGTTGAACAAGAGATGCGCTTCAAGCAAGAGTCCATGGAGCAAAGTGGAATTCGTATTGAGGCCAATTCTGAAGAACTGAAAAAGAATGAAGAAGAAGTTAACGTTATAACTGCTACCACACTTCTCAGTGATGAAGATCTAATTAGTCTCTACTCGCAAAAAGAAGAGATGGAGAAAGGCCTGACGGAAGCAGAGAAAGAGTATTACTCTGGTCGTGGAGAGATTGATCAGTTTGAAAAAGATCTTCGTGAAATTTCGCATCAGCGTCAAAACATCGACACGATGTTAATGGAGTTGCAGAGTCAATTGAATGACAGCAAACTGCAACTGAACTCAGTGAAAGAACGCTTGTCTGTTGAATTCAATATTGATCTCGATTCTGTTGTAGAGAAAGTAACACCGGAAGAAGCGGAATTTTTGACTAAACTTGATGAGGAGAAACTAAGAAATGATGTAATCAAAATCCGCGAGAAATTCGACAACCTGGGGCCTATCAACCCGATGGCGATGGAAGCCTACAACGAGATTAAAGAGCGTAATGACTTCATCAATACACAAAAAGAGGATTTGTTAAAAGCAAAGGAGTCATTGTTCCTATCCATTAATGAAATAGAAGGAGTTGCCAGCGAAACGTTTATGCTCGCCTTCAATCAAATCAAGGAGCATTTTGTAAAAGTGTTCCGCTCATTGTTCAACGAAGGTGATGATTGCGATCTGAAATTGAGTGATCCTTCTAAGCCACTAGATTCAGAAATCGACATCATCGCAAAACCTAAAGGCAAGCGTCCATTGACCATCAACCAGCTTTCGGGTGGTGAGAAGACACTGACAGCAACAGCGCTTCTCTTCTCCATGTATTTATTGAAGCCGGCACCGTTCTGTATTTTCGATGAGGTAGATGCACCATTGGATGATGCCAACATTGACAAGTTCAATAACATCATCCGCAGTTTCAGTAAGGACAGCCAGTTCGTAATTGTAACGCACAACAAGCGTACGATGACCACAACAGATGTTATTTATGGTATTACTATGATTGAGAAAGGGATCTCAAGGGTGGTGCCCGTGGATTTGAGAGAATTGGCTTGACGCTAAATCAACTTCGGATAAAAAACAAATGGCGGCCAATTGGTCGCCATTTGTTTTCAAAACATTCCATGATTTCACATCCATTTCCCAATGGTTATATTTGGTTAATGGTCGCTGTTCATCCACACGCAAAAAGCAGAGCTTTAGAAAGAGGTGCGACTGAAAGTGAAATTATAAATGTAATTGAGACGGGTGAGGTTTTCCCTGCTAAATATGGCCGCACAGGATTCAGGAAGACCGTTATTTATTTTGATATCTGGAAGGGAAACATATTATGTCCGACAAATTGAATGTTTTGCGGTGCGCGAGCGAGAAGACTGGTTAGTGATAAGTTTACTTATAAAATATTTTTAATATGCAGGTAGAGTATGATATCAAATACAACATTGGCTATATTAGATTCAAGGAAAAACCTGAAACAGTTACTTCATTAAAAATAAGTGAAGACCTTGTAGTGGATATGGCAGATGATGGTACCATTTATGGTATTGAGCTATTAAACCTCAAAGATCAACTCTTTGCCAACCGTGTAAATGAATTGATTCTTTTGAATGAAAATACCGGTAATAAAAAAGAGGTTGAATTGCCAAACTGAATGAAGTCAAGTCGATACCAAGTGGGCAAAGCAGCAATGGTCTACCACGGATGTTATCTATGGTATTACCATGATTGAAAAGGGTATTTCAAGAGTGGTGCCCGTGGATTTGAGGGAGTTGGCGTAGTGCTTTAGAATTTTAAGTTGGGGCCATCAAACGACTACAACGGGGCGATATTGGGTTGACATGGATAAAACAAAAAACCTCTGCAAGCCTGGCCCGCAGAGGTTTCAATTCATTGCCGATGTCATCACTAATCTTTGGGGTTGGTGAACTCAAGCGATTTCACAAGTGCGTACTGCTCACTACCAAGTCCAAAGATGGCGCGCACATACTTCTTTGTTGCTTGCGCGGTTTTAATCATGGACACTTCCGAGCTGTACATCACGCTGTTTCGCTCAATCCTTGCCTTACTCCACAGAGCGCGGGCATCTGCAACTTGCCGGTTCACTTGGTTTAGTTCCTGCACCTTTGCATTCAGCCCGTCCGTACTCAACGTACTTTCATTGGCCGCATACAACGGTTCGGTATTCACCGCCTTTACCAGCCTGGAAAAAGCATCCGCTCTACTCACATACGCTAGCTGCAAGGCTCTCCGATCATTCGTCTCCTTCTTCATCTGATTGGCCTGTTCAGAGGGAAGAGGTGCACGATTCTTAGGAGAGCTGCCGAGAAGCTGGTGCGCGAATGAACGGGCGTCATCCAGTTTTTCAGGTTTTGCTCCTGATGCTTCCAGCGTACGCAGAATACTGGAAACCAAACGAGGTAACTGATCGAATGTCTGCTTCCGAAGGTTCACCTGGTTATCGTACTCAGCCTTTACCACTTTTACGTGTTCCATGGCGGACTGTGTTTCGATTACCTTGTTTACCAACGCATCGATCTGGAGGTTTGGACGACCGGGGTTATACGTACCTCCATACCCGGAGCAGAAGCCAACTAGCCTGGAGAAGGCTTCTGTGTTTTTGACATGTGTCATAAAACATTTATTTATTTATTTTAATCATACAACGGGCAATTGAATGCGCATCGTTGTGATTTTTTTCACTTTTTGATAAAGTATATTTTATTCTCTTCATGTAACCGCAAACCCATTGGCACGTTTGTTTGCATTTTTTTTAAGAGTTGCTGAATTATTTTTTTTGATCGCAAACTTTAGTTAATGGTTTAATCTTTTTCACTCCGCATGCTCTGATGAACCTCATCCCGTCACGTCTCCGGAGGAGAAGGGAGGAGTTTCATTGGGCTCTTGCGAGTGCCTGTAGTTGTGTTACCCGTGTAATAAAGATTGCTTAACTGCTTGTGTCCTGCTTGGTAGTGTTGGCTCAGGCGCATGGTAGGGATTGCTCATCTGTCTTGTAGTGTTACTCCTACTGCT
Organism: Bacteroidia bacterium; assembly: GCA_031414855.1. Classification (GTDB taxonomy): domain Bacteria; phylum Bacteroidota; class Bacteroidia; order Cytophagales; family Cyclobacteriaceae; genus ELB16-189. The sequence goes on from JANOQK010000022.1 coordinate 3,288, forward strand.
CTGTTAGGTTGCCTCACCTGCGTAGTAGAGATTGGCCGGGTGTCTTGTTGAGTTGCCCAAGGTGGTCTGTTGGATTGGTCCACCTGCTCTGTCGTGTTTACCCGGGTTCCAGGTAGTATTGCTACGGGTGCTTAGTTGTATTTGCCAGCGTGGTCTGTCGTGATTGCCCGTGTGTTTTGTTGGGATGGTTCTGGTGCTCAATAGGTCTTCCCCGGCTGACTTATTAGGTTGCCACTCGTTACCTGTTACCTTTTTTTGCTCATTTTCTATTTTTAAAATATGTATTATATTTGTATTACATACGTATAAAATGGCAACATTTACTAGCACCCTCCCCGATAATCTCCTTCAGCAACTGACTGAGAAAGCTAATGCTCTATCTCTGCCGAAGAACAAATTGATTGAGACAGCCCTGCGACTTTACCTCCAGCATCTGGAAAAAGCGGAGTATATCAAGTCATACCAGCAAGCTTCAGAAGATAAAGATATCCTACTGATCGCTGAAGAGGGTATGGAGGATTATTTCAAGCAGTTAGAGAAATGAGGCAAGGGGAGATTTGGTATGCGGATCTGAATCCAACAAAGGGAAGTGAGCAGACTGGCATTCGACCAGTGGTGGTGTTAAGTGGAAACCTACTAAATCAGCACCTTCCTATTGTCATTGTAGTTCCGTTAACGACTAAAATCAAAAAATATAAGGGCAACCCCATCCTATTGCCCAATCAAACTAATGGGTTACAAAACGAATCTGAAATGCTTGTGTTTCATATTCGTTCTGTATCGAAAGATCGGCTGGTAAGAAAAGTAGGTGTTATTGAGGCTGACGAACTTAATCGTTCGGTAAAAACGTTGAATGATATATTGAAATACTGATACCGTTTTTTGCTCGGGAGTAAATATTATATTCGGCAATAAATATCCGTAATACAATAACCGTTCAACAAATGTCTCAACTAAAGAAGTCCCTCACTCCTACCATGCTCTGGGGACTTGGCGTTGGGTACGTGATCTCCGGAATGTATTTTGGATGGAACCTTGGTCTCCAGGAAGGCGGAACGCTAGGGATGGCAATCGCCACATTCTTTATCATTGTCATGTATGTAACTTTTAGTTTGAGTTACGCAGAGTTAGCGTGTGCCATTCCAAAGGCCGGTGGAGCATTCGATTATGCCAACCGGGCGTTGGGCAAGAATGTTGGGTTTATTGTTGGAATAGCACAGGCCATTGAATTTATTTTTGCACCACCGGCAATTGCAATCGCCATCGGCACTTATTTTAATCTACTAATTCCACAAGTGCCAATTGTTGTTTTTGCAATCGGATGCTATCTGGCTTTTACAGCACTCAATATATATGGTGTAAAAGCGGCCGCTTCATTTGAATTAATGGTCACGTTCATTGCGCTGGCAGGCTTGCTTTTATTCGCAGTTATTGCTGCTCCACATTTTAAGTTCAGCAACCTTACGGAGCATGCTTATCCCAATGGTTGGATTGGAAGTTTCGCAGCAATTCCTTTCGCCATCTGGTGCTTCCTGGGGATTG
>JANOQK010000023.1:0-4724 GCA_031414855.1 Bacteroidia bacterium
TGGTTCACTTCTTTCAAGAATACCTTCAACTTCATGCTTAGCACATCGAATGAAGAGGACCCTCCTACCCATGCACCTAAATACTTAACCGTTTTATCAAGCTTGGTTTCCACTTTAGGTTCCTTTACTGATTTCCCTTCCAGAAATTTCAGGTCTTTGTCGAACGAATAGAGTTCATAAAATAACTCATCCTTATTTTTGTCGCCTTTGATTTTGTACAGGATGTTTACATTTCCATTTTCTTCAAATGTGGTTCCTTGCATGGTATAGCCTTTCGCGGCTTTATTGGAAAGGGGACCCACGCCTTCCTTAATAGTTTGGCCAGAAACGACTGTGGCCATAAACAGCATCAGAAGTCCGGCTCCGGATTTTAGTAGTTTGTTTTTCATGTTGTTTAGTTTTTGTGTCAAAGATTGAAGTCTGGGCTCCGGTAAACAATCACATTAAAATGTGATTTTTTGAAAAGCACTGGTTGATAGCTTTGTCTAAAATTCGAGACTTCATGAAAAAAATAGTCGCACTCTTTGTTGTCATGTTATGTACTTGCGCGATGCTTTTAGCGCAAAATGTGGTGCTTAAAAGCCCTGCAGAGGTGGCGTTGGCCAAAGCCAAAGAGCTATTGGCAGATGAAAAGTTTAATGAGGCATCCTCTAAACTAGAGGATGCATTGAAATCTGATCCCAACAATATGGAATTGAATTTCTATTTGGGGAGTGCCTATCAGGCACTAGGACAAACAGAAAAATCGGTTGATTATTTTTTGAAAGCGAAAAAGTCGATGCAAATCGCCCTGGCTGATTATAGCGGTGGAACAAATGAAACGCTTAATATGCACCGGCTGCAATACCAGCAGCGCTATGCCGCTGAGCAAGCCACTCTTTCTAAGGCTGTCAATACGATGAATGATCCAGTAAAACTTTCGGGCTCCGTTAACAGCAAGTACAGTGATTATTTCCCAATGTTAGATGCAGCCGGTACGAAATTATATTTTACATCCAAAAGACCCGATAGTGAAGGAGGTACCCGTTCAATCCTAAAATCAAAGTCAAAAAGTTTAACAAGTGAAAAGGAAAAGGAGGGAACGTTAATAGAGAGCGATGATGATCTTTACTTTATAGAGATGATTGGAAATACGTGGGGAGAGGCAGTAAAATTACCGGCACCTCTTAATACCGATAGTAATGATGGAGCAGCCTGTTTTTCAGCCGATGGACAACTTATGGTTTTCAGTGCGTGTGGTATTTCAGATGCTGTTGGTAGTTGTGATATCTATTTCAGTACAATGGAAAGCGGTGTTTGGTCTTCGCCCAGAAATATGGGTGATGTTGTGAATAGCCCTGATTGGGACGCTCATGTTTCTTTAACTGTTGACGGCTCAAAACTCTTCTTTTGTTCAGGCCGTGAAGGTGGATACGGGGAAACGGATTTATATATGGTTGAAAAAAACATTTTTGGTGAGTGGGGTCCTCCGGTAAACTTGGGTGGAATTATCAATACACCGTTCTTCGAATACTCGCCCTTCATAAGCCAGGATGGAAAGACATTATACTTTTCCTCAAACGCCCATCCGGGTTTTGGAGGCTTGGATATTTTTAAAAGCGTTTATGAAAATGGAAAGTGGAGTGTGCCTGTCAATCTTGGCAAGCCCTTGAATACTTCCAAAGACGATAAGTTTTTTACGATTGGTGGATCTGGTGAAGTAGGATATTTTTCCTCCGACCGTGATGGTAAAAGCATGGACATTTATCAAATAGAAATCCCGGAAGAGATGCGCCCACAGCCCACCATAGTGATAACGGGTATTGTAACTAATGCCAAGACCAAAGAAAACGTTGGTGGTTTTGTGATGGTAGAGGATATGGACACCGGTGAATTAATCGCGGTAAATAAAAGTAATTCCGTTACTGGAAAATATATGGTGGTGTTGCCTGGTGGCCGCAATTATAGTGTATCAGCAAACAAGGAAGGATTCTTTTTCTATTCTCAAAGTTTTGAAGTGCCCAAGAAAATCCAATACCAGGAAATCGTAAAAGACATTGTTCTTAAGCCCATTGAAAAGGGAACGAAAGTGGTTATCAATAATATCTTTTTTGAAATAGGCAAGGCAACACTTACTCCTCAAAGCCATTTGGAACTTGACAAAGCTATTGATCTACTGCGAAGCAATCCATCAATGGTCATTGAAGTGGGAGGCCATACCGATAACGTGGGAGATGATGCCAATAATATGAAATTGTCGCACGATCGCGCTAAATCAGTTCGTGAGTATATGGTTGGCAGAGGAATTGGTCCAGACAAGATTCAAGCAAAAGGTTATGGTGAATCAAATCCTATTGCTAATAACGATACCGATCAAGGAAGGCAGGCAAACCGCAGAACGGAGTTTATTATTTTGGAGTTTTGAGTAGGAGTATCACCTCAATCTCCACTCCGCGACTCGTTCCGACTCAATGCATCTTTTATCCAGTCCTAATCCGCTACAACTCCGTGCCGCAAGATTTCCTTTACAAATGGGTTATTACTCTCTGTGTCTTCTTCTGAAAAAGGATGTAACTCAAGCAATGGGTATTTTGAAACGATGGATACAATTGGCTCAATATCCGCAGTGCCACAACCCGTAAATTTTTTATCTCAAACTGCCAGGTCAATATCGCTTAACTCATTGGGCTTTTCTTTGGCATATGAACTAAACAACACCACCCGACTTGGCGAATAACCAGCCGTTCTCAAGTCTTCCACAAAACTTGATATCCGTTGGTTTAAAGCTTTTCTAATAAGCATGATTTCAGCTTTGGAGCATTCCTATCCAACCTCGGTACAAAATTGGTTAAATTTGGTTGCTTGCCGTAATTCCATTTTGACGGTGTGCAGTTTGGGATTCTGATTCCCAAATTGCATGAATTAACGTAACTATCTGTTAAAAAGACGTTTACTTCTGCATCTCAATCTTCAACCCCACCGGACAATGATCTGATCCATGATACTCGTTGTAGATCAATGCGTCTTTTACATTTGCTAAAAGTTTCTGATTGACCAAAAAATGATCAATCCTCCATCCCACATTTTTATCGCGACCAAACGTTACGAAATTCCAGTACGAATATTTTACTGTATCTGGATAGAAATGGCGAAAGGTATCAGTAAAACCTGCATCAAGTAGCTTGCTAAATCCATCAATCTCTTTCTGTGTGTAGCCTGCCGACTTATTGTAATTAGCTTTCGGGTGAGCCAGGTCAATAGGTTTATGCGCCACATTAAAATCTCCGCAAACAATCACAGGCTTTCTCCTATTCAACCACAAGAGGTATTCGCGAAAGGCAACATCCCACGTTTGACGATAATCTAATCGGGCAAGTCCTTCACCAGCATTTGGTGTATAGACGGTGATCACAAAATATGTTGGATACTCGGCAACGATTACCCGGCCTTCCTGATCAAATTCCTCAATGCCAATATCATAAGATACATTAAGTGGCTCTGTCTTTGAAAGTATAGCCGTACCAGAATATCCTTTCCGTGCTTTCGATGAGTTTGCGTACACTTTATACTCAGAAAAAACCTCAAGCGAAGAAAGTGTTTCGTCCGCTGCTGCTTTTGTTTCCTGAAGACATAAAATATCAGGCGCCATAGCCCTGACATTTTCGACAAAACCTTTTTTTATAATCGCGCGAATGCCGTTGACATTCCAGGAGACGAAGTGAAGCATTGATTAGTTGATTTGAAGATTAGATGATTAAAAAGCTGCTAGCCACAAGCTTCTAGCTTCGAGCAGATTCTCAAAACTAGAAGCTATCAGCTAGTAGCATGAAGCCTCGGCCATGCCAAAACTAACTCTCTTACTTAAAACTTATACCTCACAAATGCTTCCATGGCCTCATACTCGGCCAAGCCTAACGCATTGTATCCTTCAGCCGTGGCATGATTGCGATCTTCGGCACGCACCCAGAACTCGCGTTTGTCGTTGCCTGGGAATACCGCGCTGTCTTTTTGTGATTGGTGCTTGAATACGGCTCTGCGCTTGCGCATCAATTCATCAGGGCTAAGCGGCACAGCCATTTCAATTTGATCGATGTCCCACTCCTGCCATGCACCTCTATATAACCACACATAGCAATCTTTCATCCATGATTTGTTTTTAAGTCTGTCAACCGCCTGGAATATGGCAGAGAGACAAACACGATGCGTTCCATGCGGATCGGAAAGATCTCCAGCAGCATAAATCTGGTGTGGCTTTACCTTCTCAAGCAGATCTACAATGATCTGAATATCTTCTTCGCCTAACGGCTTCTTTTTTACTGTACCCGTTTCATAAAAAGGCATATCTAAAAAGTGAGCCTGATTATCAGGAATACCTACATAACGACAACCCGCTTTTGCCTCTCCCCTTCTGATCATACCCTTGATGGTCATTACCTCTTTGCTATCTACTTGTCCGGGACCTTTTTCTTTTAGTGACTTGACAATTTTTGTATAAAACTTCTCTCCATCTTCTTTGCTCAAACCAAACTGATCATTGAAATCGCGAACGAAATCAGCAAAGCGCACAGCATCATCATCAAAGACAGCAATATTGCCCGATGTCTGATAGCCTACATGTACTTCATGACCTTGATCTACTAACCTTATAAATGTTCCTCCCATTGAAATCACATCGTCATCCGGGTGTGGGCTGAAAATAATTGCACGTATCGGAAATGGCGCAGCTCGTTCCGGGCGGTTTGAAT
>JANOQK010000024.1:0-2490 GCA_031414855.1 Bacteroidia bacterium
AATAAAGAAGGGTTGATCATAGGTATCCAGGCTAAAAAAATACTCTTGCATACCTTTTACATCGTAACCTCCAGAGGATGGGAAGGAGGCTACCAGATCAAATCCGTCTAAGCCACTTTTCTCAATTTCACGATGTGTGGCCATGGTGGCATATCCTCCTTGAGAGTATCCTGCTAAGAATAATTTGCCATTAAAGCCAAGACCTTTTTCACGAGCTAGTTCCTTTGCCGCCTTTAGCATGTCAATTACTGAAGAGGCTGTTAGGTCTCTAACATAGTAGGGGTGAAGTACATTGTTAGAGCTTCCAAATCCTATAAAATCGGGGATGGCAGTAATAAAGCCAGGTGAAGCAAGAGCGGTATAAAGAATTAGCTCTGTACTGCTTAATGGTAACATAGAAGGCGCTTGTGAGTTCGCAGCAATTGTTCCGTGTTGAAAACTAACCATGGGATAACTGCCGCTAACTTTTGGCAATATGACAATACCTGAAGCAGTTATTTGTTCGTTATTGATATAGGATGTAGTGTAGGTTATTTTATATAGCTCAACATCGAGTTGCAAACTGCTGATCGGTAATTTAATTCCGGAAGCGCCTAATATGGTTCGGAGTTCGCTTGCTGATCGGGTAAGAATACTTTCATAGGTAACCAGCGATTCGTTGACAGGTACAACCTCATTTTCCTTGCATCCAGTAACGAAAGTAAAAAGTAAAGCGATCCAGATAAATGCGATTTTATTAATCCTATGGTTCATATGCAGTTTTATTGTTTTAAACAAATAAAATAGAGCTGGGTTTACCAGCTCTATAAATAAATTTTGATGAGACTGACAAGATTATCTTGTCAACTCATCAAAAGTGAGTGATACATAGTAGATAGCTCCAATATTTGGGCCGCCCAAACTTTGGATGTACATTTTATTCATAATATTGGAGCCTCCAATTTTCAGCATAGACTTCAATCCTGATAACTTGTAAGTAATCTGGGCATCAGCTGTGCTATATGCTGGTACCATGCCGTTGGCAGGTGCAGTGAATGAAGATTGCCACTCAAACTCAGCTTGCCATCTGTAGGTAACACTAAATCCAAATTTGTCGGTAACCTTGCGATTGCCAAAGGTGAAATTTGTTTTATGAGCCGGGGTGTTAAACTCTGTCAGAAATTTATTTGGGTCTGGTTTTACAAGCAGAACATTGTAATTATAGTTACCACTAATCGTATAGCCTTTAAGCAAAGGATAGGTGAGGCCAGCAACGAATCCCTGGCCAGTAACTTTTTCTGTAAAGTTCGTATAGATCTGAGCTGTATTTCCAATAACCTGACCTGCAGTATTGATATCCACGGCACTTCCATTTAAGATGGTAGCATAATTGGGAGTTCCATTCAAAGCTGTGTTTGTGGTATAGGAATATCCCGGAACTCCGGTCTTGGAAGCATCGTTGGTAAATTCGTCCGCTATTCGCACTCTCACTTGAGTGATAAAGTCATTGTAGATGTTGTAGTAATAATTCAGGTCTATCAAAAGTCGGTTGTTGATTAAACTTTTATATCCTACCTCTATATTTTGAACGCCCTCAGGCTTTACGGGTGTCCACACAAATTTTTGAAGTTCTTTTACATTGTTAGGATCAAAAATTGCGCCTGGAGTGGCTCCACTGTTAAATACAGCTGTCGAATAATTTTGAACAGAGAACCCTTCGAATGATAGATTTTGGTTTGTTGCCGAACTCCTGATCAGGTTGTATTTATCTTCATAGCGTGGTAATCCGCCAAGTAGCCTCGCGCTGATAATGCTCAAGTCGATGTGCTGGCCTTGCGTTGAAGGAATCCGAAATCCGGTTTGGTAAGACAATCTGAAATTTTGGTTCTCGGTTATTTTCCAAAGAGCTGAAATTCTTGGATTGAAGCGACCTTGAAAATTCTGATTCTTATCATACCTACCAGATCCTGAAATCTTAACTTTCCGATCACCAAGCCACTTTCCAAACTGAGCATAAGCACCGAATTCATTAATTTTTACAGGCTCAGTTTTATCATCAAAAATGGTTCCATCGGAGCGAAGGTCATATTGCCGAATACTTGCGCCTGCCTGTAATTCCATGAATTTTATTTCATTTTTAAAATCATACTGTCCTTCTGCGTGGTACATGCGGGTGCGATCGCTGAACTTTGGACCATTAGGGATGGTTCCGTTAGATGCTTTTTCTTTTAATTGTTTGAATTGATCTGAGGTTGGATCCAAATGCATTCCTGCCCTAACGGGGCTGCCGTTGCTTGAATTAGGATTTCCATTGTCCACCTGATCGCGGGCATAATTGTGGGCTGCTTCTTGAATGCCCACTTTATCCATCTTGGATACGGTTAGCGCCTGAAGTTGAGCATCGGTAAGACTGTTGATTTGTCCAGGCTGAAGACCTTCACTGTAAAGATACCTTAGGTATTCTGTTCCATAAGTTGCTAAATATCCTGAAACATCATTGAAGAGTGGATT
>JANOQK010000025.1:0-1544 GCA_031414855.1 Bacteroidia bacterium
AGTCTGTGAATTTGGCGGTGTTCTCTACGCGCTCAGTAAACTCGTTTTTAACGGGGAGCAAGCCAGCACTGGTAATAAGCAATTTTCCAGTAGCATCAATTTTATAATTCTTCGTTAGAAAATCCGGGTCAAAGTATTGAAGCGCAAATTCACAAGTTCCATTGTTATTTAAATAAGCTTTCCCGTCCTTAAATAGGTAATATTCCTTGCCATCTGGGCTAATGAATGTATCCAATACATCTCCCTTCGATGTACAATCGTTGATTTCCTCCTCGTTGCTACATTTACCAAATAGCGCTACAAAGAAGAAGAGTAGAAGTGCTCTTCTTATGATCTTGTTTGGACGAACTAAAGACTTCAGTCGAATAACAGATTTCATTAATTAAATATAGCGGTTCTCTTGATAAACTTAGGAGGAACCATAAAAATGCCGTTTTATTTTCTTGTCAAACGCATGACTTTGTCTTACTTTCGTTTGGTCACGTGTGGCAAATTTCTTTTCAGCTATCCAACACTTCAAAAGCCCAACGATTGCTAACTATTTCGCCTCGCACAAAAGGCAACCATATAATGCAATCACTCAGAACTGGATTTAACTTTAAACTATGAAAAAAATCAGTATCCTATTTTTAGGATGCCTCTTTGTATCTAATCTGCAGGCACAAAACAAAGCGGGTCATACGGCAAAACGACCGAACATGGTGATCATTGTTTCGGATGATCACGCCTATCAGGCAATTGGTGCCTATGGTAGCAAACTGGCCGTGACTCCCAACATAGACAGATTGGCAAAAGATGGGGCTGTTTTTAAAAGTGCCTATGTAACCAATTCGATCTGCGGACCTAGCCGGGCGGTAATACTAACAGGAAAGTATAGCCATAAGAACGGCTTCAAGGACAATGATAATTCAGTTTTTGATGGCAACCAGCAAACTTTTGTAAAGCAATTGCAGCAGGCAGGTTATCAAACCGCATGGATCGGGAAGTGGCATTTAACAAGTGAACCCCAGGGATTTAATTTCTGGCAAATACTTCCTGGACAAGGTGATTATTACAACCCTGATTTCCTGATGATGGATGGCACGCGAAAACGATTTGAAGGTTATGTTTGTAATCTGGTAGAAGATTTTTCAGAAGACTGGCTAAGCAACAGGGATACGGCTAAACCTTTTTGCCTCGTCATTGGCCATAAGGCAGTGCATCGCACCTGGCTTCCTGATTTGGAGGACCTTGGAAGATACGACAACGTAAAGTTTCCATTACCGTCCAATTTTTATGATGACTATAAAAACAGGAATGCAGCCGCTGTGCAAGACATGAGTATTGCACAAACGATGTTGATGGATTATGATCTGAAGATGAAAATGAATGACAGTTCGAAGCTTGGATTTGGTAGGTTGAACTCCGAACAGCGGAAAATTATTGAACCCTATTACCAAAAAATAGAAGACGATTTGAAATCAAAAAAATTATCCGGCAATGCCCTTACCGAATGGAAGTTTCAACGCTACATGAAGGACTACCTCAATACGGCACAATCCATT
>JANOQK010000026.1:0-12548 GCA_031414855.1 Bacteroidia bacterium
ATGCTCTTGCCTTGCTCCAAAAAAATTTGACTATTGGAGGGATCTGGACTAATAAGCGATACATAATTGGACAAGGCAAGTTTTACAAATATATCTGGAGAGGTTTGCTTAGAACCATTCGCATTTCGAAAAACAACCGCCAACCAGAAAATAGGAGTTCCTTGCGGTACCTCAAAGTACTGACGAAGAGTTGGAGAAAGCTCCAATTTCCATTTGCCGGGTTGGCCAGGCACTGAAGTCATCTTGCCAATACCATCGTCTTTTCCCCAATTTCCTTTTACGTTCGTCCAATCAGGACCGGTTGGTGTGGCTGTGTTTTTTGTCACAACCCCAGCATGCGCGTAGATGGTTGTCTCGGTTGCGAGCGCTGTACCAACGGCATCAAATGTAATTGTTACATTATCTTCGGATGTTGCATTGAGTGGCAATAAGGTAACTTGTGCTAAGAGGAAGCTTGTAATGAACAGTAATGATAGGGAAAGATAGAACCTGATGCTTTTCATGTTGATTTATCGGTGTTTTTTTATTGTACAATAAGTATTAAAACCAGGCAGGTCTTTCATAACTGCTATTCCTCAACTTGATACAAGTAATACATCGGACTGGGTAATTCGAGGGATTGAAGCCTATCAAGGTATTTCCGTTGAAATCCCCTTGATAATCACACTTTCCATTTAGTATTTCAAAGGGCAGATCTTTTGGCAGCACATAAAATCGATCATAGGTTTGATTGGAGGCCTGAAAAAATCCTACTATTTTTTCAGAAGGGTTGTTACTGCTAATTATATTTCCTGTGATTTCCGCGGGAGGTGTATCGAAAATAGAGCCTACCTGGTTGGCAAGTATATTTACTTTTCGCCAATATTCATACGATTCATTAGTGATGGCAGATTGATAGGTTGTAAAATAATGCTTTTCAAGAAAGGACCAATCTATTATCCTGGATGCCACAAGTTGCCCTTCAATTTTATTTGTGTTAATCGCCTCCCCAGCTAGCAATACTACTCGTTGGGGGTCTGTATTTTGAGAGATAAAACAAGGTGGTGGTATTACTCCAAATGGATCCGGAAAATCCGTTGGTGATAATTTGAATGTTTCTTCTACCTTCCATTGAATAAAGTAATTCGAGTTAGATGGGATAGTCGAGTTGGCATAGACTTTCAAGAATGGTTCAGTTGTGGTTGTTCCTTCCTCATCAATAATATCCTCTTCAATTATTTTGTAATAAGTAGAATCAAGCACAGCAGGTTCGGGCATTTTTTCTGGAATGGAATGGTATACTTTTCCATTCGGTAATTTTATTTCGATATGGTAAAAGGTTCCTGTAATCCCAACTATTCCCGGCTGTTTATATAAACCGAGTTGTAATGGGTCTTCAAAGTAACCGACAGAATTTCCTTTATCATCATGCAGTGTCACGGAGGCACCACTTATTGGAACTGGAAGTCTTTCTGTATCTGCGGTCGTTCCTAACGAAACATAATTTTGATCACTTATCGTGCTGATTTGCCCGGATACAACAAGCAAGCCACCCGCCACTTCACCAGAGAAGTCAATTGGTGTGAGACATCCGATCAAACCAAGGAATAGCAGAAGGGATATGGACTTGATTCTGAATAGTTTAAATCTTAATCTATGCATGTAGAAATTTTAATGTAATACTATTCGCTATTCATTAAAACCAAGGTGGTCTTTCGTAACTGCTGTTTCGTACCTTAATACAATCCAGACATCGTGAAGGATATCTATCATAGTCTCGATTATCAAATTCGCAATCTGTTAAGAGTATCGGAAAGGGTAAATCGTATTTAAGAACAAAAAACCTGTCATAGCTCTGGTTGGTTGCTTGAAAATAACCCAGAACCTCTTCAGATTTTTTATTCACATTCACCACGTTGCCTGTAATTCTTGCTGGAGGTGTATCAAAAATAGAACCCACCTGATTCGCCAGAATATTTACCTTCTTCCAATATTCAAAGGCCTCTTTCGTAATGGAAGACTGGTAGGTTGTAAAATAGTGACGATCTATGAACGAATAATCAATTGGCCTTGAGGCAACGAGATTTTTATCAAGAGTACGCGCAAGAATCTCAGCTCCATTGAATAAGACGATGCGCTGTGGGTCTGCATTTTGATAAATATAGCAGTTAGGTGGTATGGATCCAGCGAAATCTGGAAAATCGGTGGGTACTATGGCGAAAACTTCTTCCACGATCCACTTAAAATAGCTTTCTCCTGATTTCTCTGGTAATTTACTATTGGCATAAATTTTCAGATAAGATTGTTCTGAAATTACACCTTCATTGTCTGTAAAGGTTTCATTCTTGATTTCATATACTGTTGAAACGCTGCCGGATTCGAGAGGCATCTGTTCTGGATCTGATTGATATACTTCTCCGTTAGGTAATGCAACAACCAAGTAGTAAGTGGAACCCGGTGTACCGAAAAATCCATCTAATGTGTATTCACCTGCTTTGTATTGACTTTCTGTATATTGAATTGAGTTATTGGATTGGTCAACTAACCTAATGCTGGCTCCTTCAATTGGAATTGGAAGTCGCTGTGTATCGGCAGTTTTTCCAACATAAACGATATTACGATCACTTAGATTGCTCACCTGACCGGATATCACGATTCTTTGGCTACCAATATCAGCCGGAAAATTGATAGGTGTGAGGCAGCTGATAAGCACAACAAAAGAACTAAAAGTAAGAATGCTTTTGAGGTGTCGATATGTGTTCAAAGGCGATGCCATCCTAAAATTTGAAATTATAAGTCAATGAGGGGAGGGCAGAACCTAAGATGGAAAGCTTGTACGCTTTCGGAATGAAAAGATTCGCTGCTGGTCTTTGATAGAACACGGAATACGCATTATCTCTTCCAAATAAATTGTAGACAGAAAATACAAGAGAGTCATCAATCTTCTTTATTACGTTTCCAATTGTAAAAGAGAAATCAAACCTCACGTAATTAGGAATGTTGTACTTATTTCGCGCAGAGTAAACAGGAACTACTGTTCCATCTACAATGTAACTGGATTCAATGGCGGTAAGTGGCCTTCCCGTATTATAGGAAAAGATAAAAGAGAACGCGCCATTATTACGAGTCCTTCGATTGGTAACTATATTAAGCGTGTGTGGCTTATTATAATTGGAGGGAAACCAGCTACCGCCATTAATTGATTCCGACTCAAAAGCGGAGGCAACCTGAATTTGAGTTTGTGAGTAGGTATAGGATGCCCAGCCCGTCCACTTACCCTTTAGCTTTCGCATATAAAGTTCACCACCATACGCTCTTCCCTTGCCGGAAAGCAACTCAGTTTCAATGTGCCGACTCAAATATAATTGAGGGAAATTTTTATACTCCACCAGGTTGTCCATTTTTTTGTAGAACAATTCTGCAGATGTCTCCCAGACATTTTCATTAAGATTGAGAAAATATCCAAAAGAAAAGTTGTCGGCAATTTGTGGTGGAAGGTATTCGTTACTTACCTGCCATAGATCTACCGGGGTGGGTGAGGTGGTATTTGAGATCAGGTGAATATATTGTCTCATACGATTGTAACTAACCTTAAAAGATTGGTTGGCTGAAATGTTAAGTCGTGCTGAGAGGCGAGGCTCAAGTCCACCGAAGGTTTTTATCTTTTCAAATTTTTCATAATACGTGGTATCAATGATAGTGGAGGTTAGCTTGGGAGCATTAGATTCGTAACTGAAAACGGTATCCGCACCAAGGTGTGCATAGTGAGAATATCGAAGTCCAATAGTCATTGAAAAGTTTTCAGAAATTTCGAGATCATCATTTGCAAATAGTGAAAACTCAATACCATTATTCTTATCGACTTTTTTTGATAAGATGTTTGGATTTCCCTGATATCCCACTTGTGTTTCTGGTCTGGGAATATAAGCAACACTCTCAATGCCCATTACAATATTCTGTTGGTCACTCACCGCATAGTTGACAGTCTCTTTCAATTGAAAGTAATTAAGGGTATTGGTTAACTCCGAAGCTTCCACTCCTGATGGATCGAACAATACACTTTTGAAATGACCATAGGACACGGATAATACAGGTGACGCTTTTCGATTGGAGAGACTCCGCCATTTTGCATTGAGGACGGAGTTATCCCAGTTATAACCGAATTGATTGGAGAATTGAAAGAAGTCTTTGCTGGTATAGAATGTTACATCGGCCGTACTGTTTGCGGAAAAACGATGGCTTAGTGCCCCGAACGCATCATAAAATGAGAGCTTGCTATTCTTCACATTGGGATCATCCACCAGTTTAAGCAGGTAGTTGGAGTAAGACGCCCTTCCGGCCAACATAATTGATGTCTTTCCTTTTTTTATGGGCCCTTCAGCAGTAAAACGACCTGAGATAGGGCCTATGCCTCCCTGATATTTCCATTTATCAAAGTCACCCCTTCGTGTTGAGACTTCAAGAACCGATGAGGCTCGTCCACCGAAGTTGGAAGGCACATTTCCTTTGTATAAACTAAAGTCATTGACGACATCCTGGTTAAAAGCAGAAACAAATCCTAAAGCATGGGAGGTACTAAAGATCGGCACATCGTTTAGCAGTACAAGATTTTGATCCGTTCTTCCTCCTCTGACATTGAAACCAGATGAGCCCTCGCCTACACTACTTACTCCTGGCATAAGCTGTAAGCTCTTCAAGATATCGACTTCGCCCATGAGCGTGGGCAGGGTTTTAATTTCCTGTATATTCAGTTTAGTGAGCCCTGAAAGAGATTCTTTAATGTTGCTATCAATGGGTCGAGAACTGATCACGATTTCATCAAGTGCGATCGATCCTTCCTCCATCTCAATGTTTAACACACCATTCGAAAATACTTTTATACGATAATACTGCGGCTTCATGCCGACATGGCGTATCATGATTTTATATCTTCCTTTCGGGAGTTCCAGGTAGTATTTTCCAAATTCATCCGTATAATCGAAATACTTGAATAAATCGGCTGATATGGAGGCACGAGCTATTGGTTCAGTGGACCCTTTAACATTGATTTTGCCCGTAATGCTAATATTAGGATTTTGACTGACCAGGGTTGAATCACCTATTACCGACCAGGGAAGACTATTCCATTCATTTTGGGCAGCACACAAATGAAAACAAAAGGTTAGTGCTAGTACTATGAAAATCTTGAGGTATTCGGTCATCCTTGTGAATAGCGTAATAAAAACCGAAAATATAGTACTAAGTTTAGACAGATTGGATGCACTATTATCTGAAAGGCCATTTATTTTTAAATGTAAATTGAACCTAGAAAATAAGTGTAATAACCGTTATGAGTTGTGCACACGTTTGTGCACGCGTTGCATTTTGAATCACTAATTCATTAAACAGTAACAAACACTATGTCATTCCCAAAGCCCCAACTTTCCTTCTCGCAAATAATCAACATGAATGTTGGCTTTTTCGGCATTCAATACAGTTTTGGGTTGCAGCAAAGTGCTGTAAATCCCATTTATGATATGCTTGGAGCCAGGCCCGATGAAATACCACTGCTAAATTTGGCAGGACCTGTAACGGGATTAATCATTCAACCCATTATTGGTGCTTTAAGTGATAAAACCTGGCACCCAAAATTTGGAAGAAGGAAACCTTATTTTTTTATTGGAGCGATGCTGTGTAGCATTTGCCTCTTCTTTTATCCATTTAGCAGCACACTTTGGATGGCGGCAGGACTGTTGTGGATACTTGATGTAGGCAACAACACTGCCATGGAACCTTATCGTGCTTTTATTGCCGACAAATTAAATGATAAACAGCAACCACTAGGATTCCAATCGCAAAGTTTTTTTACTGGCCTTGGCCAAACACTTGCTAACGTTTCGCTTTTTATTTTCCCGATCTTAATTATCGGCAAAACAGGAGCATTACCGAATTGGGTTTTTGCTTCTTTCTTCTTAGGGGCGGTATGTTCAATTGGTTCCATCTGGTGGAGCATGAGAACTACTCCTGAAATTCCACCAACAATGGAAGAACTGGAGCGCATGAAATCATCTCCACTTAATGTTTTTTCTCCTTTTAAAGATATTTTCTTGGCCATTCGCGAAATGCCAAAGGTGATGTGGCAACTGGCACTCGTTTATTTGTTTCAATGGTACGCGCTGTTTTGTTACTGGCAGAATGCATCGAAAAGTATCGCCTTGTCAGTTTGGAAGGCCACCCCATCAACAAGCCCTGAGTTGTATGAAAAAGCAGTTAGCTGGACTGGCCTCGTAAATGGTTGGTATAACATTGTTACTTTTTTATGTGCATTCAGTTTAGTTTGGTTTGCGAAAAAATATTCTGCTAAAACGGTGCATTTCACTTGTCTTGTGTTGGCAGGAATAGGATTGTTATCATTTCCCTTCATTGAAAATAAGTATCTATTGTTTCCGGCTATAACTGGATTTGGTATTGGTTGGGCGAGTATGATGGGTATTCCTTATTTGATGGTGGTTGGTAATATTCCTAAAGAGCGTTATGGAGTGTACATGGGAATTATCAACATGATGATTGTTATTCCAATGATACTCCAAAATCTTTCGTTCGGATATGTGCTTAGAACTTTCTTGAACAATGATCCTACTAAGGCCGTGCTGTTTGCGGGAATACTTTTGCTTGTCGCCTCGCTAGCTACACTCCTGATTAAAGTACAAACCGCTGACGATGATTCCCCAAGTTTTTCTGGAGGGCATTAGTCAAGACAATTACTTATTTTTGTTCTGATGGAGAATGAAATAAGAGATCAGCTTCTTGAAATTGTTCCTGACCTTAAGGCTATCTATTTATTTGGCAGCTTTGCCAAAAGTGAAGTGACTAAGGATAGCGATGTTGATATTATATCTTCACATAAGTTGAGTCCCGCGGCAATATTTAATATCGCGCAGGAGTTTGCGGCTATCCTCAATCGTGATATAGATTTGCTGGATATTGAGGAGGTGCCTTTAGTGATGCAATTTCAGGTGATTTCGACAGGTAAGAATATTTATGCTAAATATCCTTTAGAACTTCTGGAATTCGAGACCCGGATCACATCCATGTACCAACGATTTAATGAGGAAAGAAAATTCATTTTGGAGGAAATTTTAAATTCAGGAAAAATTCTATCATGAATTCTGATGATGCCATTCTGAATAAGTGTGCCATTGTGGAACGATGACTGAAACGAATTCGAGAGGAGTATCAAAGCATGGAAGACTTGTTCGGGAAAAACTTTACCAAACAAGATTCAATCGTTCTTAATCAGCAACGAGCCTTCGAGGATTCGATAGATTTATCTAACTATATCGTGAAGAAAAAAAACTCGGTATTCCTCAACAAAGCAGGGGGGCTTTTGATCTTCTGGCCGCATCCGGAATAATTGCATTAGATCTGGCGGAGAAAATGAAAAAAATGGTGGGTTTTAGAAACCTTGCTGTTCATGCCTATCAAGCCCTTGATATGAAGGTTGTGAAAAGCATTGTAGAGGATCACCTTCAAGACTTTTCAGCCTTTACATCTAATGTGATTAAACAAAATCTATAGAAGGGTTTTGTTATTCATAATCTTCTTCCGGAAAAACCGTATTTAGATTAATAGTTAATCCGGGAAGGGTTACGGGAGAAATTTCATTGCTCCTGGCATAAGGTTTACGTTGCCCTCGAAACTTACCTTGTTCGTCTAATAGATACACCAAAATCGTTTGCTCTTCAGGATGTACCACCCAGTATTCTTTTACGCCCGCTTCTTCATACACATCAAACTTCTCATTCAGGTCTTTTGAGGAAGTGCTTTTCGAAAGTATTTCTATGATCCAATCGGGCGCACCCAAACAACCACGCTTATCTATTTTTGATGGCTCGCAGACTACACACACATCTGGTTGAACAACTGTCGAAATCTCTTTATCATTTTTTGACTTAGATAACGGCAACCTTACGTCAAAAGGCGCTGAGAATACCTGGCACTTTTCCTTTGTTAAGAAATTTGCAACCTGACGAAACAATTCTCCAGATATGCGTTGATGCAAACTGGATGGGGCAGGAGACATTTTGTAGATTCTGCCATGAATCAGTTCTACCATCTCATCCCAAGTCCATGTGACGTAATCTCCATAGGAATAGCTTCCAGCAAGATCCGGTTCTTCTGCTTTCATGATTCTTTAATTCTTAAGTAAAAATGCAACCAAATCCCGATCATTTGTATATTTAAAGATAAAACTAATTCGCCATTTAACATCTTATCTATGTCGCCATACTTTGCTGAATTTTTTGGTACAATGCTTCTTATCATATTAGGAGAAGGCGTTGTGGCCGGTGTTGTTTTGAAGGGAACAAAAACGGAAAATGCCGGATGGCTCACCATATGTGTGGCGTGGGGCCTGGCTGTAACACTTGCCATTTATGCTGTGGGATCGATAAGCGGAGCTCATTTGAATCCTGCTATAACAATCGCCTTTGCAGCGATTGGTACTTTTCCAACGGATCAAGTGTTGGGTTATATTGTCGCACAATTTGCAGGGGCGTTTCTGGGTTCAATTGTAGTTTGGCTTCAGTATTTACCTCACTGGAAAAACACACTTGATCCATCCACGAAGCTTGCTGTGTTTTCTACTGCGCCCGCCATTCGCAATACAGTTTCTAATTTAATTAGCGAGATCATAGCTACAGCGGTTTTGTTATTAGCCATCTTATTTATAGGAGCTAATAAATTTACCGAAGGTTTGAATCCTATTGTAGTTGGCCTTCTTATTGTTTCGATAGGTCTAAGTCTAGGCGGCACAACAGGTTTTGCGATCAATCCTGCACGTGATCTGGCACCTCGACTGGCGCATTTTATTTTGCCTATTCCTGGTAAGCGAGATTCTGACTGGTCATATGCCTGGATTCCTGTACTTGGACCAATTATTGGGGGCTTACTAGGCGCGTGGATTTTTAAAATTGTCTTTTAAGATTAATGCCTAAGTCCTAATTCACAATACCTAAGTCCTAATCTAATTACCATGGCAAAATTTATTATCGCACTCGATCAAGGCACTACCAGTTCACGAGCTGTTTTGTTTGATGAGCAGGGAACTATCAAAGGTATTGCCCAACAAGAATTCAGACAGATATTTCCAAAGCCCGGATGGGTGGAGCATGACCCCGAAGAAATATGGAGTTCACAATCTGAAGTCTTGAATAAATTGATTTCAGAACATGCAGTTGATCTAAGATCAATTGCTGCGATAGGAATAACAAATCAGCGCGAGACAACGATTATCTGGGATAGAAAGACTGGAGTGCCAATTTTTAATGCTATCGTTTGGCAGGATAAACGGACTGCATCGATTTGCGAAGAATTAAAATCGAAAGGACTCACCGATTATGTTCGTGAAAATACCGGACTAGTGATCGACTCCTATTTTTCCGGAACCAAGATAAAATGGATTTTGGATAATGTGGAAGGTGCAAGACAACGGGCAGAGAAAGGAGAGTTGGCATTTGGTACGGTGGATACCTGGTTAATCTGGAAACTAACCGGAGGTAAGTCTCATGTTACCGATTATTCGAATGCCTCAAGAACTATGATTTTCAACATTCGCGATTTAAAGTGGGATGAAAAACTTCTTAAAGAATTAAATATTCCTAAATCTATTTTACCAGAAGTAAAACCTTCCGCTGCAGACTTTGGAACCTGGAGGATCAATGGAAAGGAAATACCAATTGCTGGTGTTGCCGGAGACCAACAAGCTGCCTTATTCGGTCAGGCCTGCTTTGAGCCAGGCATGGCAAAGAACACATACGGTACAGGTTGCTTTATGCTGATGAATACCGGGTCAAAAATTCAGTTGTCAAAAAATGGTTTGATTACTACTATTGCCTGGGGCCTTGATGGAAAAGTGGAGTATGCATTGGAGGGAAGTGTTTTCATTGCAGGCGCAGCTGTTCAATGGCTTCGCGATAGCCTTCATCTCATCGATCAATCTAAAGACTCAGAATACTTTGCCGAAAAGGCGTTGGGTTCAAATGAGGTGTATGTTGTTCCTGCCTTCGCGGGATTAGGAGCCCCTTATTGGGACATGTATGCGCGCGGTGCTATATTCGGATTGACGCGCGATACCGGTAAGGATCACATCATTAAGGCAACATTAGAATCATTGGCTTACCAGACCAAAGATATTTTGAATGCTATGCAGGAAGATTCAGGAGTAAAGCTTGCCATACTAAAAGTTGATGGAGGTGCATGTGCTAACAATATTCTCATGCAATTTCAATCTGATATCTTAGGATCGGAAGTGGAACGTCCTGAAGTAATCGAGTCTACAGCAATGGGTGCAGCGTACCTTGCCGGGATTCATATTGGATTATGGAAGAAAGAAGCCATTATTAAGAACAGGAAAATTCAAAAGCGCTTCAATCCTAAAATGGATGAGTCAACCAGAGCAAAACTGTATAAAGGTTGGTTGAAGGCAGTGGAAAGGACGAAGGGATGGGTAGATTAATTTTTTATGATTTTAGATTTGTGAATTAAGATTTACGCATCAGTATATTAACACATCAGCACATCAAACGTAACGAATGAGCTTCTCCATTTTTCAACGACCTACACTTGTATCCAAACTCAAATCAGAGAAATTTGATCTACTGATCATTGGTGGTGGAATTACAGGTGCAGGTATTGCCTTGGATGGTGCTTCACGTGGATTGAAAGTTGCGTTGGTGGAGAAGAATGATTTTGCCTTTGGCACAAGCAGCCGCTCGACTAAATTAATTCACGGTGGTCTTCGATATTTAAAGCAACTCGAGTTTGGTTTGGTGAAAGAAGTGGGAAGCGAGCGAGCTGTTGTTCATTCTCTTGCTCCTCATTTGGTGGTGCCGGAAAAAATGCTGCTTCCTCTTTCTGAAAAAAAAGGTATGGGGTATTGGCTGACGTCCATTGGTTTGAAAATGTACGATTGGTTGGCAGGGGTTAAGGCAGAAGATCAAAGACGTATGCTCACCAAAGTGCAAACCTTGAAACATGAGCCCTTACTTCTAAAGGATGATGTGAAAGGTGGTGCCATCTATGCCGAGTATCGCACGGATGATGCCAGACTCACGATAGAAATTATTAAAACTGCTGTTCGGCATGGAGCCACAGTTTTGAGTTATGCTAAGGTGAAAGACTTTATTTACGATAACGGAGTTATCTCTTGTGTTAAGGTAGACGACCAATTGACAAGGGAATCATTTGCTATCCAGGCGACTGTTGTAGTGAATGCCGCTGGTCCGTGGGTAGACGAATTGCGCGAAGTCAATAAATCAAAATCAGGGAAGAGTTTACATTTGACAAAGGGAGTTCATGTCGTTGTAGGCTGGGATAGGTTTCCTGTGAAGCAGGCGATTTATTTTAATGTGGATGATGGCCGGATGATCTTTGCAATTCCGCGCGGAAGGAGTACGTATATTGGTACAACGGATACCACTTACAATGGAGATAAAGACAACGTATTCACTTCTAAAGAAGACGCAGAATATGTGATAACAGCAGTCAATGCCAACTTTCCTTCTGTTAATTTGAAGTTGGAGGATTTGGAATCAAGCTGGGCTGGTTTGCGACCATTAATTCATGAAGAAGGTAAATCTGCTTCCGAACTTTCCCGTAAGGATGAAATATTTGAATCCGAAACCGGCTTGATTTCCATTGCAGGAGGAAAGCTCACAGGCTACCGCAAAATGGCGGAGCGTGTGGTGGATCTTGTTAATGAAAAACATTTTGAAGATAGGAAGTTGATGCCTTGCATGTCGCACAAAATCAAATTGACGCTTTCTGATTTTGTGGATTTTGTTGCCGTAAAGAGATATACAGTGCTGGTTGCCAAGCGACTTATTAAGTTGGGACTCCCTGAGATTAAGGCAAAATACCTTGTAGAAAATTTTGGAAGACAGACGGAAGAGATATTAACCAGTTTAGAATCTAATTTTGATAGTAACTCGCCTGAACTTTCTTTGTTAAAAGCAGAATTGGATTTTTGTTTACAGAATGAAATGATATGTTCATTACAGGATTTCTTTGTGCGTAGAACGGGACTGATGTATTTTAATATTAGGATAGTGAAAGATCATAAAGAATCCATTGCGCAGGAAATGAGGAGTAAGTTGGGTTGGAGCGATGAGAAGCTAATCAAAGAATTGGATGAGATTAATAGTCTAATGGTTAGTATTACTAAGTTTCGATGAGACATATCAAGGCGCATGCAATGGAGGATAACGCTCTTGAAGCTGTTAGCTGATTTAATAAATCGATACGGAATTGAAGTATTTATTTATAAATGATTAAAGGGATCTTCGTTTGAATCCAGGTTGGTAGGGCTAAATATTATAATCTCCCAAATCGTTATATTTGAGTCACGGTTAAATCAAGAAAATATGGATACTACAGCCAGGAAATTAGATCTAATACAATGGCTCATCCAGTTAAATGATGAGAAGATTCTTAATAAAATTCAAGCTTTGCAGGAAGAAGATATTGACTTTTGGAATGAGTTAAGTGAACCTCAGAGACAAGAGATTAAAAAGGGCTTGGCAGAGCTGGAG
>JANOQK010000027.1:0-3686 GCA_031414855.1 Bacteroidia bacterium
TAAAACTTACCGGTTTGCTTATCCATTCGTATGTCTAACCGGCCATAGCCCATACCTCCTACTGATTGATATGCCTGTAAGCTGATTTGCTTTAACACAGGTACTATCTCAGCTTCCGGCTCCTTATAATTATATAAGACACCACTATTCGGCATAGGAGTTTCTTTGTCATACGTCTCCCATAACCGATCAAATGATAAAAACTGTTCCTTCTCAGGTAGAGAGGAATGAAAAACTCGTTCAGCTGGAGGATAAAAATGTATTCCTTCTGGATGCGTTGACGAACCCACTACCAGCGTAGTGAACTCACGACCCTTAATAAACTCCTCCACGAACAAACCGCCAGTATCTAACTTCCAGCCGCGATAGCCGGCTTGCATGTCATTCATTATAGAAGTGAACTCAGCTTCATTGCTCACTACATTCTTAACGCTCAACCCCATACTGCCAGCTGAAATAGCAGGCTTTACAATTAATACTTCACCTATGTCAGCAAAGATTGTCTTCGGATCTGCTTCGTTTGGCTGCACTACCTTCCAGGCTGGAGTTGGCACTTTATATTTATCAAAAGCCTCCTTCATGGGAATCTTTGATGTCGTAATCTGATAGAAATAATCGTCTGAACCGGTAAACACAAGGTTGTGCTTTTCCAATTCAGCAATAACCGATAGACCCGGCACCGCATTCAACTCATCACCATCGCACAGGTTAATAACTACCTTTGTTTTAGAGGTAGGATAGTCTTTAATTTTTTGAATCTCGGTTTCAATGGCCTGCATGGTGACGTTCACCCACTTCCATTCACAACCCACCTCGGAAAATACTTTGGTGTATTCCAATATGCTTTGGGTGTAATCGTAATAATATTGAAGGTTTGGGTCTTGCGTCTCCAGGTAGGGAGCTATGACCCAAACAAAATAATCATCCTTCCTTTCCCTAAAACTCATAGTTAAAGCGAATGACAATGGAAAAATTCTAATAGAGGAACACCTGACTTCATTTGATCATTGACATAAGTGCTATTGAGTAAGCTTTGATTAGATTTCTGTATGTCAATGCTATTCTGCATAATAAAAATGCAAACGAACATAAAATCTTCCTTTACTCAAAGTAATTGGACATAAATTGTTCATGTTTGATAGCTAATAGAAAAAAGTTAATCGTTAATAGTAGACCCCACGGTAAACACAACTACTATTAACTTTTAACAATTAACTATTAACGGTCAATGGCTAGAGGCCGTGGGTTCTCAGCTTCTGCTGGATGAAGTCGGTAAAGCGATACTTCTTTAAAGTCGCATCAGACAGATACTTTGCGCCTTTAATCATACCAATGCAGTTCGCATTTCCGCAATTGCACTGAAATGATTGATCCATGTCCCATTCTGCAGATGGATAGAAGAAAGTGAACTCCTCACCCGCCTTAATTCGCTTTAGCGTCACGAAATTCATGGACGTTGTATCAAAGAAGCAATTAGGGTTGCAACTATGATTAGCACACTCCAGGCATTCCGGAAACAGTTCGATGTGCTCGTGTTCGCTAATCTGAACGGTCAGATAATTTGGTGTGGAGTGCATGTCTTTGGCAAGGAAACCAATGATGACCTCATTTGCTTTGAAGTCCTTTTTAGAAAATAGCGATCGGGCGCTAGTGATCGGGTCGATCCTTATTTCAGCAATTTCGGTAAGATCCGATTCAACAATTGTGTCAATTAAACTCATAGTTATAGTGGTTAGTGGTTGTTTGTATAAAGTGGACTGCGAAGCGGTACCGGGCGGTACGATGTGGGCTCTCTGCGGAGTGGGATGTGTATCTATACCGCAATGGGAGCCTTTATAGATGGATGTGATTGATAATTCACGATCTCAAAATCTTCGAACTTATAATCGAAGATGGAGGAAGGTTTTCGTTTAATCAGCAATTGAGGAAGCGGATAGGGCTCGCGACTCAATTGAAGATTTGCTTGCTCTAAATGATTGGAATAAAGATGAGTATCTCCACCTGTCCAGATGAATTCACCTGGCTCAAGCTCACATTGCTGAGCAAACATGTGAGTAAGCAGAGCATAGCTGGCAATGTTAAAGGGAACGCCCAATAGGTAATCTGCGCTTCTTTGATATAACTGGCAAGATAATTTGCCATCGGCCACATAAAACTGGAACAGCGCATGGCATGGAGGCAAGGCCATCTTATCAACTTCAGCAGGATTCCAGGCGGTAACAATGTGCCTGCGAGAATCCGGCTTGGTTTTTATCTGATTCAATACTTGTGTAATTTGATCAATATGCCTTCCGTCAGGGGTTGGCCAGCTTCTCCATTGATGCCCATACACAGGACCAAGTTCACCGTTTTCATCAGCCCACTCATTCCAAATGGAAACGCCATTATCATTGAGATACTTGATGTTGGTATCACCATTCAAGAACCAAAGCAATTCATAGATGATGGATCGAAGATGAAGTTTCTTGGTAGTGACCATCGGAAAACCTTCCGATAGATCGAAGCGAAGTTGTCTTCCGAAGACTGAAAGAGTGCCGGTACCAGTGCGATCGGTCTTACTTGAACCGTTCTCCAGTATGTCATTCATCAGTTGAAGGTATTGCTTCATTAACTAAATATTATGCAAGTAAATGCTATAAGTTATGATTCTCAAACATTATGACAAAGTATTTTTTGTAATGCGATCATATTTATACGCACACTTCATTCACTTTTTATAAAAAGCAAAGACCTGTTCCGATTGTTATCAGAACAGGTCTTATTCATCTTACTCAGGTATTCAATTAGTTATCTCCGTTAACTTCAACTTCTTTAGAGGTGCCATCGATAGTAATTGTTACTTTATTATCGCAGGTGCCATCGCCATAGTCTATCACCATAAGTTTTCCATCAACTGTTAACTCTTTTGTTCCTTTAACGGCAATGAACTCCTTTCTCTTGGTGCTTAATTCACATTCGCGCTTGAAGACAAGTGGTTTTGTGATCTCCATAGAATAGGTACTGCCCTTTCTGTTAATACCTGAGGCAGTTCCTGTAACGATCCATGAATCTTGAGAAGGATTTGCTGCTCTAACCCATTCACGTGTGCGGTTCATGGAGCGCGTTGCAAACGTACCATCCGGCCATGTCGTCTTTCCTCCGGTCAATACTATTGTAAATTTAGGAGCAGCCTCTGAACTTCCAGCAATATTCGTGACGGTACGAGTTCCTTCAATCTTTATGTCATTAATAGAGTAACCATCAAATGTAGTTTCTGCCGTTGAGTTGGGCATAAACCTTCTGCCACTGTATTTTATCCGGATGATTCCTTTACGAACATTACCTTTTACATCGGTACAACCTATTGTTCCAAAATTAATAGTGATCGTGCCTTTAGGAATTGTAGTGGAATTGTCGGCTGCCAGTTCGATTGAAACTTCAGCACAGTCGAGCCGTTTGGCGATATCTGCAACCTTAAATACCCTTCTGCCAGTGCTCGATGCTTTTCCATTGAGTGTTGCCTCATCAGCGGACAATGCAACGCTGGAAATGTCATCTGCATCATCGGCATAAGAATCTGATACAGCTTCATTTTGAACGCTTTCGCTGTCATTGGCTGTAAAATCAATTTTGTCCTCATTACACGAGATCAGAAACACTGACATCATGATGGCGACCAGGTAAGAAATCTTAGTTCTTGTTTTCAT
>JANOQK010000028.1:0-8275 GCA_031414855.1 Bacteroidia bacterium
AATGATCCTTTCATTCTGCACCATTGGCATAGAGCGCACCATGAATTTTTTTAACACTCGTTAAGTCTGTTGTTAATGGTTAGTCGACTATTAAACAATTAGTGTCAGCTTTTTAACTCACTGTAGCCCCTTGAGCTACCACTTCAGAAGGTTGAAGCAATTTGAGTTTACCATCCTTATCTTCTGCCATTAGAATCATGCCTTGCGATTCGATTCCCATAATTTTACGGGGGGCTAGGTTCACTAAAATAGTTACTTGTTTACCAATAACTGATTCTGGAGTGAAGTGCTCAGCAATGCCGCTCATTACAGTGCGAACATCAATGCCAGTATCTACTTTGAGTTTCAACAGTTTTTTTGACTTGTCAACTTTCTCTGCCTCCACAATTTTGCCAATTCGTATGTCCATTTTGGAGAAATCATCAAAGGTAATTTCGGCCTTTGATGGTGTTACAGGCTGACTGGCCAATTCAACTTCTTTTTTTGTATCCATAAGCTTCTTGATCTGAACTTCAATTACATCATCTTCAATTTTCTCAAATAATAATTTAGCATCACCAAGTTGATGACCGTGATGTAATAAATCAGCTGAACCCGTTTGAACCCAGGTAAAATCGGCTAGGGCAAGCATCTCCTTCAGCTTTCGCGATGAGAATGGCAGAAATGGTTCAGATACAATAGCAAGGTTAGCGGCAATTTGCAGTGCGATGTTTAAAATTGTACCCACGCGCTGCATATCAGTCTTTGCCAACTTCCAGGGTTCCGTTTCCGCCAAATATTTATTACCGAGTCTTGCCAGGTCGATCAGGTGAGCTGTCGCCTCACGAAAGCGATAGTTTTCTATAGATGCGCCAATTAAACCTGGAAATGTTTTTAAAGAATCAATTGCCTTTTTGTCAACGTCTTCAAGTACACCTCTCATTGGAATTATATTCTCAAAATATTTTTGAGTGAGTACCAATGCTCTGTTTACAAAATTTCCAAAAATGGCAACCAACTCATTGTTATTCTTCGCTTGAAAATCCTTCCAGGTGAATTCACTGTCTTTGGCCTCTGGAAGATTGGTAAGCATGGCATAGCGGAGCACGTCTGGCTTATCAGGAAAGTCTGCCAGATATTCATGCATCTCAATCGACCATCCTCTGCTGGTGGACATCTTATCGCCTTCAAGATTCATGAATTCATTTGCTGGAACATTATCCGGCACAATGAACCGATCTGAAGTCTTTAACATCACCGGAAAAATAATGCAATGAAAAACAATGTTATCCTTGCCTACAAAGTGGACTAGTTTAGTGTCCTTATCTTCCCAATATTTTCGCCAGTCATCCTTATCCGCTTTTCCAAAATCGCGCTGAGGCGAAGCAAACTCTCTTTTGTTCTCACTTAATTCATGAAATAAAGCGCGTGTTGCAGATATATATCCTATTGGTGCATCAAACCAAACATATAGCACTTTGCCTTCTGCATTCGGCAATGGTACTTTAATTCCCCAATCCAAATCACGCGTCATAGCCCGTGGCTGCAAGCCAGCATCTATCCACGATTTACACTGTCCATACACATTCGTCTTCCAATCATTTTTGTGCGACTCGAGAATCCATTTGCGCAACCAATCTTCGTGATCTTGGAGAGGCAAATACCAATGTTTAGTAGCCTTTAATACCGGTGATTTTCCTGATAGGGTCGACCTGGGATTTATAAGTTCTCGTGGACTTAAAGTCGATCCGCATTTTTCACATTGGTCTCCATACGCATTGGTGTGCCCGCACTTGGGACACGTGCCAATGATATATCGATCTGCCAGAAAAGTATTTGCTTCTCTATCAAAATATTGTTCCGAGGTTTCCTCGGTTAGTAATCCTTTGTTGTAAAGATTCAAAAAGAATTCCTGAGAAGTTTGGTGATGAATAGGTTCACTTGTGCGGTGATAAACATCAAATGAAATTCCAAATTTGTAAAGGCAATCCCTTATAAGAGCGTGGTACTTATCTATGATTGCCTGGGAGGTTGTTCCCTCTTTTAAAGCTTGATTAGGGATTGCTGTTCCGTGTTCATCGCTGCCACAAACATAGACTACATCCTTGCCGCAAAGTCGGAGGTAGCGTACATAAACATCGGCTGGAATATAAGCTCCGGCCAAATGCCCAATGTGCTTTGGGCCATTTGCATAGGGCAATGCGGATGTGATCGTATATCGTTTGAAATCTGTTTTATCCATAAAGCTTGAACAGCGCCTAATTATTTAAAAGGCTGGATACAAAGATGGTGATTGGCTTTGGAAATCAGGTATACAGGTATGCATTTTTAGACTCCAATCCGTTTCCTTTTTCCTTCAAAATAAGTTCATCTTCACGATCCTTTATCACTGATTCAAGATTAACAGGAATCTTTACCCGAAAGCAGGTCAGCTTTCCATCCATAGGGATAAGTTCAACTATACCTCCTAATTTTTCAGTAGCCAATCTCGAAAGATACAATCCTATACCACCTATTTCAGAGCGCTCAGAGGCTCGAACAAACATTTGAAAAATATGTTTTTTACTATCTTCATTTATCCCGATGCCATTATCTACTACCGTAAATAAAATCAAACTATCCTCCTTCGTTATCTTTATATCCACAAATGGGTCAATCCGAATAGATTGATCGTAAAATTTGATACCATTGTCAATCAGGTTTTCCAGAACAATTCGAACCAGATCGCGGTCTGATTTAAGTTCTACGCCTTGAGCAATATCGTGTTTAACTATCATGCGTGGGGGAAGCCCCTTCTTTCTTTCCAACACCATGATTTCATCTAAGCAGGACTTTAAATCGATTAACTCAGGCTTAAGCTGAGCCGTATTGATCTGGTTCACAATCAGAAGGCGCGTTAGAATGGTATTCATTTTATCAGCTGTCAAGTCAAGTTTTTTGACTAAGTCTAATCCAACAGCATCCTTTATATCAGATAGTGCGATCAGACAAAGACCTTTAAAAGTTGCTAACGGACCACGAATATCATGTGAAGTTTTATAAATAAAATGGTCCAGTTCTTTATTTGCTCGCAATAATTCAGCGGTTCGTTCATCCACTTTTCTGGCAAGATTCGCCCTTGAATCTGCCAGTAGTCTATTGGCCTTTCGCTGAAGTTTTCCAGCCCACATTAATACGATGGCCAAGCCGAGTATCAATAAAGTGATCGCAAAAATGAATACATTTTGCTGCCGCTGACGACTAATAACTTCTTCTTTTAACTTGAGCACTTCATCTTTTTCAGCTATTGTTTTTATGTTTTCACGCTCTTCATAATCTGAAGTAACTTTCGCCAGATTCTTTATTAAATTATCATTGTAAATACTATCCTTGAGCGTTATGTATTTGGATTGATACAGTGCCATATTTACATAATCACCAGTTTGTTTATAGAGGTCAGAAAAAATCTGATAGGTTTCAGTAAGCAATTTGTTATACCCTTTTTCAGAAGACAATCTGTCTGCCTCAAGGAGCATTTTACGGGCCGTATCATATTCTTTGCTTAGGATATTTATTCTAGCTAGATAAAGTAAGTTTTCGGACTGAAATCTGGCATTGCCTATTCTCTTTGCCACTTCAAAAGATTGACGAAAATGATGTAATGCCTCCTGATGATTTCCCGTTTCAAAATAGGAGATACCTAGGCCTATCTGACTCTCCAATTTAATTTGATCAGAACATTCGTCTTTACATACTGCAAGTCCCTCATCAAAGTATCGCTTAGCTTCATTGTAGTTATTGACACCATTGTAACATAGTCCAAGGTTTATTAAGAGTCTATCCAGGTCATGTTGGTCATCTGCTTCCTCTTTTAATTTCAAGGACTGCATATAATACCCAATTGCCTTATTATAATCATTAAGCTTATAGTATATCAAGCCAATATTATTTAGCGCGATACTTATATCAGGTTTATTACCTTCCGCCTCCCTTATAATCAGAGACTCAAAATTGTATTTAAGGGCTTTGTCATATTCAGCCAATAAAGTATGAGAAACAGCTAAAGAGTTTAAAAGATGCTTTATTTCTGATAAATTATTATGGCGCCTGGCAATTTGAAGAGCATCTTGGGCAAATTGAATTGCCTCGTCTAATCGTTCGAGTCTTCTTAGCTCTCCTGCTCTTATCCTGCCCGCTTTTACAATTCGATTTGAATCTCCCAACTGAAGAGCTATCGAAAATAAATCCTCTGCATAAATCAAAGACAAAGAATCATTCACATCCGAATATTCATAGGCCAACTCGAACAAAATGTCATACCTAACGATTCCAGAAGAAGAAGAGAGAAGAGACTTTAATGAATCAACCTTCTGGGCAAATATTGGATAAGCCAAAAATAGCAAGGCCAATAGGACCACCGTCCTTAATAGCCGAATAAAAAAAATTGGTACACGTGTAATTTTCAAAATTTATTACATGAAAAAGTTATTCACACTATTAGAATATTTGCCTGTCCGTTTAAACAACCGAATTAAAAACCTAAACCTAATAAACCTATCTAACATGAAAAAATTAATCTACATCCTCATTCTTGTTGTAACAAGTATCGCCACGTTCTCATCTTGCACTGAAGAAAACGTAACTCCTAGAACAACCGGTAGTGGTTCTGGTTCTGCAGCAAAAGGTGCCTAAACATTTAAAACATTCATATTATGAAAACAAGAATAATTATTCTACTCGCCATTTCAGCTGTTGCTACTCTTTCCTTTACTTTTAAAACTGGTAATAAA
Organism: Bacteroidia bacterium; assembly: GCA_031414855.1. Classification (GTDB taxonomy): domain Bacteria; phylum Bacteroidota; class Bacteroidia; order Cytophagales; family Cyclobacteriaceae; genus ELB16-189. The sequence goes on from JANOQK010000028.1 coordinate 4,749, forward strand.
GCACCTAAAAAGGCAATTAACCATACTGCACAACAAAAGCAGACCAATGAACCGCTAGGAGGATTTGTGTCTGAAGATAAATTTTAGACTTTTAACCATCATATTATGCACTTGTTCTGCTAAGGAAAAGGTGCTAAAAAAGCGGGCCTTGCATAAGGTTCGCTTTTTCCATATACCCATTTATGTGTATTGATTCGCCCCAATAATAGGAATCAAATTCCCAGTTACAACCTTCCGGGAATGATTTTTTAGATCAACCAAGTTCCAAAAGAAAGACCCTGATAATTAGAGAGATGTATGTGACCTCTTGAATTGATCAATTATCTACTAAAAAATCATTTTTTCGGCAAAAACTTACATCATTAAACTTCAGGGAAAGTGGGTTTTCACAAAAACCTGAAACCTCCACTATTTGATTTCGAACTCCAGCGGCATTCTTGTTTGAACACCCTGATAATTCTTCACTTTCTGCCAGCGCTGATACCATGGATAGTATTCACCCAACTCAGTTTTGAGGGCACTGGATTTTGTGTTTTGTTCCAGATCGCCCATTAGCTTTTCAAAGAAGTTCTTTTGTTTGGGATAATACCTCAACTTATAATTATCAGAAACTCCACCCTTTTCTGCAGCCAACGCAATCGCGTCATCCAGGCCGCCCAACACATCTACTAATCCATTATCTTTCGCCTGGCTTCCTGTCCATACCCTGCCAGAAGCAATTTTCTTAATATCTTCCTGACTCATGTGCCTACCAGATGCTGCTTTTGATGTAAATGTCTCGTAGATCTCATTTGTTTGCTTTTGCCATATGTCTTTTTCAACATCCGATAAGGAACGAGTTACTGTTATAAGTTCACCAATTTTTCCTGTTTTCACTTCCTCTGAAGTGATCCCCAATTTATTCCCCATAAACTGGCTCAGATCAAAAAGCACACTGAACACTCCAATTGAACCCGTGATGGTAGTGGGTTGCGCCACAATGGTATCGCACGCCATTGCGATATAGTAACCGCCAGAAGCTGCGTAATCAGACATAGATGCAATAACAGGTTTCTCCTGTGTAGCTAGGACAACTTCTCTCCACATTTGATCACCGGCCTGAAATGCTCCGCCTGGGCTATTAATACGGAGTACAATGGCCTTTACTTTATCATTTTTTCTGGCTTTGCTAATTGCCTCGCTGATTGTTGCAGAACCCGCTACACCTTGATCTGCTTCACCAGGCATAATTGTTCCATCTGCAACAATGACGGCCACTTCATTCTCTGAACTTTTATAAGTCGAAAAGCTCTTTTGATACTTAGAATATTTTACAAAAGTGATGTCCTTATCTTTGTCCAAGTCAAGTCTTTCGCGAAGCTCGTTTTTTAGTTGATCATCATAGTATAATGAATCCACCAATCCATATTCTAAGGCTTGCTTTGCATTTTTAACCATCATGTTATCCGAAATTTCCTTGAGCTTGTCTTTAGGTATCTTCCGCGCCACAGCCATCTTATTCAACATTTCACCATAAATGGAGTTGAGCATTGAATTTAGCTGAAGCTTATTTTCATCACTTAGGTTATCACGAAGAAATGGCTCTACTGCGCTTTTAAAATCACCTACCCTAAACACTTGAGGTTTGATCTCGAGCTTGTCAAACATTTTCTTAAAAAACAAAACTTCCGTTGCCAACCCATTAAATTCTATCTGACCTTCTGGGTTAAGGTAAATTTTGTCGGCAGCCGTAGCCAGATAATAAGCACCTTCAGTATAAACATCTGAATAGGCCACCACCCATTTACCCGAAGAGCGGAAATCCAAAAGTGATGCGCGAATTTCATCAATTGTTGAAATGCCTGCCTGAAGATAATTTATATTGAGATAAATGCCCTTGATTTTGTCATCCGACTTGGCATGTTCAATAGCCTGCTTCAATTGGATCAATCCAATACTTTGATTACCTGCTGCTGGAAACAATTCTGCTAGAGGATCCTCCACTTCCTGTTCTGAGATGGGAGATTCCAACTTTAAATGGAGTACCGAATTATCAGAGATAACAGTCTCTTTTTCACTTGCCAAAGAACTTGCAATGGCAATGCCTAGGAAAATCAACACCACAAGGGACACCAATGTGCCCAAACAAGAGGCAAAAAAACTTTTGAAAAAACTCATAGTAAAAAATTAAGTTTCAAAATTAGTTATTCCTATCGTATTTCGAACAAATATGAAAAACGGTGTTTACCTCCTTTTGGGTTCAAATCTTGGCAAGAGAAAAGAAAATCTTTTGCTAGCCTTACGCTCCATCCAACATATTGGTCCTGTCTTAACCGTTTCCCGTATATATCAAACTCAGGCATGGGGCAATACTCAACAACCTGATTTTCTCAACCAGGTTATTCAAATAGCCTTCAAAAATTCTCCAAAAGAGTTACTAAAAAAAATCTTGACCATAGAAAATGATATGGGCCGAGTGAGGACGGATAAATGGGGACCGAGAATAATTGATATCGATATTTTGTTTGCAGGCATAACTGTCGTGAACGAACGAGATTTGATAATCCCACATCCCCAACTTCAAATGAGAAGATTCACACTTCTGCCCCTAGCTGAAATAGCTCCTGAATTTATTCACCCAGTCTTAAACAAGACTTGCCAACAATTATTAACCGAATGCGTTGACCATTCCGTTGTTGAACTCTACCGTCCACCAATAGATAAGCTCTAAATCAAAAAATCTAGAGTCCGGATTCTAAAATATCTAAAGGCTCATTACTTCCACCTCTGGCACAATCTTCTTTACTAGCCCCTGCAACACCTTTCCGGGTCCACATTCTATAAAGATTTTCCCTCCATCTTTTGCCATAGCCTGAATCGATTGAGTCCAGCGAACGGGGGAGGTAAGTTGAGCAATGAGGTTCTTTTTAATAGTCTCAACATCGGTCGATGGAAGTCCATTTACATTTTGATAAATTGGGCAAATGGGTTTTTGAAAATTCGTAGTTTCTATTGCTTTGGCAAGTTCTTCACGGGCGGACTCCATCAAAGGTGAATGAAACGCACCTCCAACTTGAAGGGGCAAAGCACGCTTCGCTCCTGCTGCTTTTAGTTTTTCACAAGCAATCTCAATTCCCCTCAAAGAGCCAGAAATAACCAGTTGCCCTGGACAATTGTAGTTTGCAGCAACTACTACTTCATCGATGGAACCACAAATTTCCTCCACCACCTTATCATCAAGGCCCAGAATAGCAGCCATCGTAGAGGGATTTATTTCACACGCCTTTTGCATAGCCATTGCGCGCTTGTATACCAATTGCAATGCATCTTCATAGGACAGTGCCTTATTTGCCACCAAGGCAGAAAATTCTCCCAGCGAATGTCCAGCGACCATTTCAGGTGCAAACGCATCATTTGACAAGCCAACAGCAACAGAATGAATAAAAATGGCAGGCTGGGTTACCCTGGTTTGTTTTAGCTCATCTGCGCTGCCCCCAAACATGATATCGGTAATATCGAAGCCTAAAATCTGATTAGCAAGATCAAAG
>JANOQK010000029.1:0-1977 GCA_031414855.1 Bacteroidia bacterium
TGTCGATTGGTTGATCTTTAAGATCAGCCAAACTATATCCAAGGTCGGAAGTAACAGACTTGCCAATGGATTGAATCCTGAAACTATAATCGAGCAGAAAGGCATCTGGAAATATTTGTTGCAGGATGCACAAGCTATCACTTTGCCCGATTAGTGACTTTTGCAAGCTGTGTCTTATATTTTGACCTCTCATGCCCCTCAATTAGTTATTGACAAGCGTGAAGGTTAAAAATAAAACCTCTATCTACTACACTTATTTAGTAAGTGAGAAGCCCGGAAGAGCAAGTGGGATCTATTTTTTATAAAGACTGAGAAAATCTCTTTTTCTTCTTTTGGAAACATCCAAAATGGCATCGTTGTTCATTATAACATGGCCTCCATCTCCGGCAACATACTGCTGAATAGCTTCCAGATTAATTAAGTAGGCGTGGTGAATTCGAAAAAAGCGATGCGGTGAAAGAAGTAATTCATACTCTTTTAGTGTCTGACACACTATAATTTTTCTTCCGTCTGCTAAAAAGAAATGGGTATAATTACTATTGGCTTCACAGTAAATAATATCTGATATTTTTACGAATGAAAGCCCGTTTGAGGATGGTAATGTAAGTTTATAGTTTTGTTCATTGGCGGGCTTTAGATTTTGCAGGAGTTGGTCGTAACGAGAACTTTCAATCCTTCCTTTTCTCGCTCTCACCTTCTCCACTGCACCACAAAGATCGTCTACATCAATAGGCTTGAGGAGATAGTCGATGGCAGAAAATTTAAATGCTTTAATGGCATATTCAGAATAGGCTGTGGCAAATACAATTTCAAAGTCAATGGACTTCACCCGATCCAGCAGGTCAAAACCATTCTCGCCCTTCATGTTTATATCCAAAAAAACCGCATCAGGCTTGTGCGCCTCTATCGCCTCTACGGCCTCATCAATACTTTGGCAAGTAGCCACCACTGCTACACCGGTGCAAAACTCCTCAAGAAGTGCCTTTAGTGCTTCGCAGCTACTCGCTTCATCGTCCACTACAATTGCTTTCATGAATGAAGTATTTAGAGGTTATATATCTTTAATTGTAAGCGTAATACGAGTACCACTTGGCATACCGAGGTTATGTAAATCTTCTATCAATACATCTACCTGCTGCTGATGATTAAGCAATTCAATCCTTTCGTTGATTAGTTTCATGCCTTTCGACTTATGATCTGGAAAGTTAGCTCTTCGTAATGCGGCAGAAGCTTCTCGGCCAATTCCATCATCTTCAATAATTATTAAAATGAAATCGCCACTTACACTCACACTCACGGTGAGTTGGCCTTGACTAGGTTTGGTATACAGGCCATGAAGAATGGCATTCTCTACATACGGTTGTATAAGCATTGCCGGCACATCAATCAATTCAATATCGAGCGAATTATCTACGTGAAGATTAAAGTTAAATTTATTTCCGAACCTAAGTTGTTCAATTTCTACGTAGTGATTAATTATTTCCAATTCGCTTGACAAAGGTACGCTTTGTGAAAGCGAGTTGTCTAATATTCCTCTCATGAGCTTAGAGAATTTTGATAAATAGCTAAGGGCCGATTTTCGATGATTTTGAGTAATAAAGTTTTGAATTGAGTTGAGTGCATTAAAAATAAAATGCGGGTTCATGGCAGACCGAAGGGCTTTAAGTTGCAACTGATCTATCTGTGCTTTGGCCACATCAATTACTTTCTCTTTTTCTACCAAATCTGTTACATCAATATTTATGCCCACTAAAGAGTTCGAATTGGCTTGCTTCAAGGAGAAGGCTTGCACATAACGAAGTGCCTGATCGTTTTGTCGAATGATGCGGTAGATGAAATTGACCGGTTGATAAACGGAGTTTAGCAAATTGGCTTTTACATTTCCCCAATCGTCAGGGTGAACCCACTTTTTAAATTCAGAGAAGGTGCCACGTGTGTCTGGTTCCAGACCAAACAATTCCATCATACGATTGTCCC
>JANOQK010000030.1:0-1739 GCA_031414855.1 Bacteroidia bacterium
AAAAATTCTTGATCAAATTGAGATGCTTACTGGTGAGATAAATCAAGTCAAGCTTCTGATCAATTCAGTGAACGAAAAAAACGATGAGATTAAGATCCGGAAAATCTCCGGGTCTCTTCACCGCCTTCTCGAGTTAAGCTCACAAATGGAGAATGATTCCCTCTATTTTTTTGAATTACATAATTGCCAGCGCTTGATGATGACCGATAACCTTCAATACATCATGAAGCTAGAACAGGAACTAAAGGAATTGAAACTATAAAGGCCTTCATGTCTTTCCTTGTTTCCCAATTCACACTTCCACGTAAACGCAAAACAATTTTCTTGACGATATAAAGTCCCATGCCTTGTCCAATAGACTTTTCTGAACCGCGATAAAACATATCAAACATCCTTTCGGCCACCTGATCAGATATTGCTTCCCCATCATCCATCACTTCCAAATTCAACTCGCTGCTCGTTATGGCGACTCTGATCTCAACATATCCAACTGCCTTTTCGCGAAAAATAATCGCGTTTGATAACAAGCACTTTAACAAAACGCGAAGTAAAACTTCATCGGTGTAAACTTTCTCATTTCCCGAAAAATATTTTCTAAATTCTACACGAGAAGCATTCGGCAAACTTTTCAGCTGACTAATTTCCTCCTCAACAATAAGTCGAATATCCACTTCGTTTGCTTCAATGCTTTCCTTGGTGGATTGACCCAATAATGACAGTGAGTTTACCACACCATTCATTTGGTGCATCATTCGTTCGAAGTGCTGGCAATAATCCTTGATACTTTCGGGTATGGCATCCGACTTCAAAAGGTGGAGTATCCCAAACATAGAGGTGATCGGGGAACGAAGATCGTGAGACGCCCGATACAACAACTGATCCAGTTCCTGGTTTCTCTCGTTGAGATATGTGTTCTTATGAATTAACTCTTCAACAGCGGCAGTTAACTCTTCCTTTTGCGACTCCAACTCTTCAAACTTATCCGCTAACTCACTCTCACGCTCCATTAGTTTCATGGTGCGCTCTTCCAGCAAAGCAGTCAGATTTTTAATTTCCTCTTCGTCCAAAGTACTTTTTTAAATTTTTAAATCTTTACAGGCTCCCTATGTCCCACCCAAGTAAATCTCTTAGTTACATATTCAGGATTGGTGAAGGATGCATTGCCTGATGGGTTTCCACCTGTCACGTGGAAATCTGAAAAGGCTGCATTTTGATTCATATAAATTCCTCCACTCAAATTAAATGATACTGGTGTTGCTGCCATGGCCATTTCATCGGCAATTTTTTCTTTTACAATTGGATCGGTTGTGTATGCTCCGCAAGAAATCGCACCATGTTCAATCGCCATCTCCTGAGCTAGTAGGATGGACTGATCCGTATTTTTTGTTTTAATCAATAAAGCGATTGGTCCAAACATTTCTTTACTGTATACCTCCTTCTTTGAAGCATCCACTTCAATCACAACTGGTGTAGCTACTCGCGCATTTTTAAACATCGGGTTTTCAAAGCTTCGCGATTGAAGCCAAACTTTACCTGGAAGCTTTTCCGATTCTATTACACGCTCAGAAGTTTTTTTGTTCTGAACTGCGCCTAACACAAAAGGGCCCGCTTTCGGATTATCAATCAAACCATTAATGTTTGCCACAAATTTCTCAGCAAATTGATCGAAGGTAACTATACCGGCAGGGGTATTAACACCATCAGCAGGAATAAAAAAGTTTTGAGGTGCGGTACACATC
>JANOQK010000031.1:0-3185 GCA_031414855.1 Bacteroidia bacterium
GTTTGGAAAGGAAAAAGGCCAAGGCCAACGTGCTCTTATCACCTTCACTAAGGCAATCTTTCGTATTATTTGGTTGTGTCTCGTCAAACGAAATAGCGTTGCCATCCATTATTAGGGCATAATCAATTTTGCTATGTAACCCTCTGCCTTGAGGTGCTACATGAGCTACATTGTCAATAGTAAAAGCCGTTTTAAATACATTCGTCAGATAATGGTTTATTCTATCTTTATATTGATTGAAGAAGGACGAGGCATATACCTCTTGTTGTTGAACTAGCTGAGAATAATCATTATCCAGATTCCTTAGCCTTTGTTTTTCGGTAGACAGTTGGGTACACAGTGTATCAATGTCTGTATCAAATCTTCTTTTTATTCTTTTTAGACGGCTCAATTCCAATTGAGCCTGTTGCTCGGTTATAATTCTGGATCGGAAAATTCTAATTGAAGAATTGAAAGTTTCCACAATTTGATTATAACTACGAATGCATGAGTTTAATTCTCCAGTCGAGTTTTCAAACTGTGTTATGGCTTCGGAATCGTTTTCAATAGATGGATTTTGCATTTTTAACAATACTGCTTGACGAGCAGCAATTAGAGAAGAGACAAATGCTTCATAAATCGGTTCAATAATTTCTGATGGAGAAGTAATTCCTGATAAGTGAGTATTCCAAGATTGGATTTTTTCTTGATTTGATTGAATGACATTTTTCAAACCTTGGATAAGAGACTGATAATTAATACTAGCGAGGGCTGTTTGATGGGATTGAATTCTTTGTAAAAGGCTGTTGAATACGTCATTAAATTTTTGCGAATAAACTTGAAGGCTTTGCAAGCCTTCATCCAAAGGTTGTCTACAGAATGGACACTTTATATCAAGTATCTGGCTTTCCTGAAAACTTCCTTTTTTGCTGTTTACATAATTTAGCCCCGTATGTATCCAACTTTCAGGCGTAGGGATTTCATTATTGGAGAGCTCTAGGCAATGACTATCAAAAATTTGTCTTAGAGACTCATCCTGAATTGTATTCACACTTGAACGAAGATCACTTTTAAGCAATTCGAAGTTTATGTTGAAAGTCAATTGCTCAAGAGACTTTAGCAGTTGCAACGATTGAATAATTTGATTTGCTTTTGCGCTAGCTAACGAAGATTCCCCTTGCTGAATCTTCGCATCAATATCCAACAGTTCGTTTCGATGTATTGATATGAAAGATTGGAGTTGTACGGTGTCAATTCCATTAGCAACTAAAGCTACTATTCCACCCTCTAAATCTCCAATTACCTGACGACACGATGATTTGTCTTGTTTATTTTGCTCTATAGATTGGCGGATTGTTATCCCTTGGGCACCAACAACAAATTCATGTAATTGTTTTCGATGATTGTCGTTAAATGTAAATCCTGAATAGATGTTTTCATTAATGAAATGAATATCGAAAATTTCTATGTCAGGAAATGGATTTGACCATCCCGTTGAACGATAGGTATGAGTAACATCTCCACAAATATTCCTCTGTAATATTTGTGCAGCTTGGGGTAATGTAGAGGCAGTTGAAACTCTTCTTCCGATAATATCAGGTTTGCCTGAGGTCAGAGATCTCAGAATTGAAGTCAGTGTTGTTTTACCGGTTCCATTTTCCGCATAAAGCAAAGTCAGCTTTTTAAAACTAACGTCACCAGATGCCTGATAATTGCGAAATTTTCCAATTGAGGATAATCTTTCTATTTTGAAAATCATAAGTATGGATCTTATTTACCTAGAGAAATCTCTTTTAGACAATTCAACAAATCGACAGAGCGCATTTGCCCATCTCATTTGATCAATTGTCTTGCACTCAGGTTCAAGAAGTTTCGGAGCAGCAACTAAAATACAAACACTCTTCGCGCGGCTAGTGGCCACATTTAGTCGGTTAGGGCTGTAAAGAAACTCCATTCCCCGCGGAGCATCCTGGGGTGATGAACTAGTCATAGAATAAATCACCACCGCTGCTTCCTGGCCTTGAAATTTGTCAACAGTCCCCACGGCAATATCTTCAGGAAGTTTTTCAATGAGCGAAGCCACTTGTGCATTGTATGGAGCAACTACTAAAATATCCTTTTTATTTAAAGGCCGCGTTTTTCCCTCTTCATCAGTCCATTTACCAGTGGCCAGAAGTTTCTCAACGATTTTTGCAACAACTTCGATTTCCTCTTTGGATTTGTTTTGATTGCCATAGTGCTCAACCGGAACAAAAAATAAACCGGCTCCATCAAAAGGAGTACCTCCGCCAATCACCTGTTTCTCCAACCCTGTCAGAGATTCCAGTTTTCCTTCATAGAAAATTTCAGAAGTAAATCGCGTAATGGCGGGGTGCAGTCTTCGCGTTGTTTTTAGAAACAGCCCTCTATCTTCCGGCATTGTTTTTCTTCCATCTAAAAAATGACTTAGCGCAGCTACATCGGCCCCCTCGGGATGTGCACCACGCTGAGGTTGCTCCAATTGCTGAGGATCGCCCAACAGAATTAAGTTTTTAGCTGAACGCGAAGCAGCCAAGACAAACGATAGTGACATTTGCCCTGCTTCGTCCACAAAAAGGTAGTCCAGCTTTTCGCGCGAGTCGTTATTAGCCCATAGCCAGGCGGTGCCTCCGACTACTTTACCTTGCTCAATAGCCTCAAGGGCTTTTTTATTATCCGTTACTTCTTCAATGCCATCCGGCAATTCATCGCTCTTCTCTTTGGGCTTATGTACGAATGTGACCTTGTAGTTTTTCTCTTTTGCCAATGCATTGGCTTTGTTAAACAAGTTTCGGATTACCTTATGGCTTACAGCGGTGACACCAACTTTCTTTCCTTGCTTCGCCAATTCAAGAATCATCATGGCACCGGTATAAGTCTTCCCGGAACCGGGAGGGCCCTGAATGGCAAGTACACTTTTGTCAAGGTTTGAGGCTATACGCACGGCCCCTTTCACTACATCTTCATTGTGCAACAAGAGTGGACCAGTTTCGCTTCCACCCATGTGTGGTCGTTTATTAAGTAACAAACTCTTGGCGGCTGGGTATGGCCACGGAGCATTCATGCCGTGGAAGATTATATTTTCGGCAAGATCAAAAAGCGATGAAGCAAGCGGCTCAGGATTTACTACATCTTCCGCGTGAACGGAATACGGATGAATACCAGAAGAGTCTTTGGTTTTCTTTATA
>JANOQK010000032.1:0-20345 GCA_031414855.1 Bacteroidia bacterium
TTTCATAGCACCTGTTATATTTTGATGTATTTATGGTTGAAGGAATAAGTTAAACTGGCATTCCAGATAAAATTTTTACTGGAGGATATATTGGTATGAATAATTTTATTCATACCGAAAACAGACATCTTAATACGCTGATCATTGCACCCACGCGTGAGCTGGCACAACAGATCGATCAACAGATAGAAGGCTTTGCTTATTTTCTGGGCGTGAGTTCCATTCCCGTTTACGGTGGAGGCGATGGCGCCACCTGGGACTTGCAGAAGAATGCACTCGAATCAGGTGCAGACATTATTATCGCTACACCAGGAAGACTTATTGCTCTGCTTGCATCCGGAGCTATCAAGTTAGATCAGCTTAAACATCTCGTTTTAGATGAAGCGGATAGAATGCTGGACATGGGTTTCTATGAAGACATTATCAGGATTATAAAATATTTACCTGAGCATAGACAAACACTATTATTCTCAGCAACGATGCCACCCAAGATAAGAGGATTGGCAAATAGAATTTTAAAAGAACCAGAACAAGTTAACATCGCTATCTCAAAACCAGCGGAAGGAATTTTACAGCAAGCCTATGTTGTATATGATGCACAAAAGGTGCTATTGTTAAAAAAATTACTTAAGACAGGAGCGTATCCAAGTGCGCTGATCTTTGCTTCCACAAAAGAAAATGTAAAGAATCTTGATATCGCATTACATAAAATAGGGGTGAAGGCAAAAGCAATTCACTCTGATCTTGAACAATCGGAACGCGAAATAATTTTGCGCGAATTTAAAAACAAACAACTCTCTGTCCTGATTGGCACGGATGTTTTGTCACGTGGTATTGATGTGGAAGGAATAAGTCTGGTTGTCAATTATGATGTTCCTCCTGATCCAGAAGATTATATTCACCGAATTGGAAGAACAGCTCGTGCTGAGACTACCGGAACGGCCATCACGTTTATCAATGAGCGTGATATGCGTAGATTCTCCAGCATTGAAAATCTGATTGGGAAAGAAGTGCCAAAAATTACTTTGCCAGAAGAAATAGGAGCTGGACCCTTATATCAACCTGAACTGAAGCGGGTAAAGACCCATTCACCTTCCGGCAAATCAGGGCCACGTAAAAAACACAGTGGGCCGCATCGTGGAGGCAATCGGCCTCCGGCCAAACACTAATCTTTTAACAAGATTTTTTTGATGATCTCCTGATGGTACTGTCCAAAATAGGGACCCACCCAATTCATTGCCATCACCTCTTCTTTTTGATAACGGTCGTAATGTTCGTCTTGGGTGATGTAACCTGTATAGTTTCCATTGAAGCTGGTAATGATTAAGTTTTTGCCTTTGGATAATGCTAGACTATCCAATTTACCAGTTACCGATAACTCGCCAGAAAAATCACAAGAGGTTCCCAATAAAATAATATTGCCTATCTCAAGAAAGGTAATCTCACCCTTTAGTGGGCGAAGCAAAGACCTAAAAGCCCAATCTCTTAATCGTAAATTCTTTTCAAGCCGCAGTTGAGAAGATCCAAATTGAATAGGAATGTGCGCGGTTGTGATCGAAACAGAATCTGATGTTTTTGAGCCCACAGACTCATTAAGAATTTTCGTGGCAAGTGTTTTTCCTGCTTTCTCTGTTAACTCAAAATCATCTTCGCTAAATCCATCAAGTCTATGACTGCCCACCATGCCAGCGGCAAACATGGCGAAATCATATCCATTCCTTTCTAATTCTTCATCTAAGACAGCGGGGTAATCACCAGAGAGACTTTTAATCTCTTTGCTAATGCTGGTGGCATGTGCGCTGAAAGTGGTGAGAATCGCTTTAGTACCATCTTCACGAACTAATTTTATCCCTCTGATTTTCGCATCCACCTTTCCATCTTCAACGGCCAGTCTATTGGCAGCATATCCTGTCGCATCAGTTTCAAAGTAAGAAACCGAACCATACTTCATTTCCTTGTTAATTTCTAATAACGTGTTGGTAATTCCTTCGCTGGTTTGTTTCACCCACTCCTCATGATAGTCTCCGGTGATGAACTCACCTGCAATGCTATTATCCCATCCTCCAAGTCCATTGTGCGTATGCGTGGCAGAAAAATATAAGAAAGCATTTGGTAATACTTTCTTCAATTCGATTTCAATTTTCTCTTTAACATCAGGTGGAAAAAGCAATAGGTCTGCGCTGATCAAGAAGATGGGCGCTCCATTGTCAATCGCCATGATTCTCGCATAAAGGGAATCATGAACTGATTCAAAACGATCGCGTGGTTTGTAACCCGCCATTGGCATACTATAAGCTGGGGTGATGTTATACTTACCCCAACCTACTTTAAGTTTTTGTTTTGACGTGTGATGATAGTGGAGGGTATCAAGTTCACGGATCATATCGTGATAAAAGGGCTGTTCATGAAGGGCCGTTCTGTCCAGTGAACCGATTAAGCAAAATACCAACGTCACAGCTATCACAACGAGGTAAACCAGCCAGCTAAAAAATTGTCTCATGCACACAATTAAACCGAAGGCAAAGTAACACTATTCACTGGCTCAATCTACTTTTTGATTTGGCAATATGCCCTCCTATGATGAGGATAAAATTCAGATAAATCTATACATTGGGTGGGATTAACATTCAGAAGCTATGATCACACGCAGAGGGTTACTTAAGTCGATAGGGCTTACATCACTGGCATTGCCGTCCATTACCAGCATGAGTTTTGGACACGAAAGCATGTTAGAGCCAAATCCAGAATTACCAACTTCGGTTGATCCTCAATTTTGGAGTAAAGTTAGAGATCAGTACATGCTGAATAAGGAAACCGTGTTCTTCAACCCGGGCACATTTGGTGCCATGCCAAAGGTGGTAGTGGATCGTATGATCGAAAATCTAAAAAGTACGGCTATGAATGTGGCCGACTGGGATTACAAGGATGACAACACAGCGCAGATTATCAGTGGATATCAGGCGCTCATGTTTATTCGCACCAAAGTAGCCAAGATTATTAATTGTGATCCGAAATATATTGCCATGACCGATAACGTCACCAATGGAATGAGTTACATCGCCAATGGAATGACCCTGCAACCAGGTGATGAGATCATGACCAGTAATCAGGAACATGGTGGCGGCAAATCTTCATGGCTAGTAAAAGAGAAAAGATTTGGTGCTGTCTACAAGGAAGTCACACTGCCGAAACCAATCCGTGACTCGTCAGAAGTACTGGATATACTTGTTAAATCATTTACACCCCGTACCAAAGTGTTGATGCTTTCTCAGATCATTTCTGGAAGCGGTGCCATACTTCCGATGAAAGAGATTTGTGCAGAAGCGAGCAAGCGTGGAATTTTTACGGTGGTGGATGGTGCTCAATGCATAGGGCATATTAAAGTGGATATCAATGACATGGGTTGTGATGCCTATGTGGGTTGTTTTCATAAATGGATTGGCGCCCCGGCAGGAACAGGATTTATGTATGTGAAGCCTGATAAGCTGAAAGATATTTGGACAACTGTGGCAAGTTACAATTGGAACAATGTTGAAGACGAGGGATTTCGTTTTACGCAACGGGGCACTGGAAACTTTTCAGTTATAGCCGGACTGGATGCAGCCCTGGATTTTCATTTGCAGCTAGGTCCAAATAAGGTATATGAACGCATCAAGTTTTTGGGTGATCGCTTGCGTGAAGGCCTTCGCAAAATCAATAAAGTAAAAATCTTCTCACCGGTTGACAATACTATGTGTGCCGGAATAACGGTTTACAATATTGATGGTTGGACAGGACCTAAACTTCAGGATGAGTTTTGGAGCCGTGCCAGGATGAGACCACGTGCATCCAGTCCGGAGTTTGGAGTGCGGCACTGCACGCACATCTTTAATAGTCCTGAGGAAATCGACAAAGCCTTGGATATTGTAAAACAACTAGCAGGATAGTCATCCAATTCAAATGTTAATTTTTTGTAAAAAGATTACTGGATGCTGGTAAAATCCGCAAACGGTTGAATTCCTTATAGGTTAATCGTTTACTTTGCGTCAAACTAGATCTGATGATGAGGCGTATTATTCTCCCTTTGCTTTTATTTGCTTACGGTTATGCAGTTGGACAACCCAACAAGCAACCCGATGCAGCTTCTATTAAGCTTCAAATAAAAAAACTTGGCTTCTTGGGTTCCGTGCTTTACGTAGCTGCCCATCCGGATGATGAGAACACCAGAGCTATTGCCTACTTCGCTAATGAAAGACTCGCAGCCACTGCTTATCTATCGATGACGCGCGGAGATGGTGGTCAGAACTTAATTGGCTCTGAGATCCGCGACCAACTTGGTTTGATTCGTACACAAGAACTATTGTCTGCCAGAAGGATTGACGGTGGCCAACAATTTTTTACGCGTGCCAATGATTTTGGATTTTCCAAGAATGTCACCGAGACTTTTCAAATCTGGAATAAAGAAGAGATACTATCTGATGTTGTGAAAGTGATGCGTCAATTTAAGCCGGATGTAATCCTCACAAGATTTCCTCCAGATGAACGCGCGGGTCATGGGCATCATACCGGATCGGCTGTATTGGCGCTTGAAGCATTTGAGTTGACCAACAATCCTGATTTTCTTCCTGAGCAGGTTAAAGACTTTGGAACATGGCAACCCAAACGACTATATACCAATACGGGCAGATGGTGGAATCAGACAATCAATGAAAATACACCAGGCGTTGTAGCAATGGATGTAGGTGGATATAATAACCTGTTAGGTAAATCATATTCTGAGTTGGCTGCAGAAAGCCGCACACAGCATAAGAGTCAGGGTTTTGGATCACCTGGCCGAAGAGGAGAAGCTCCTGAGTATTTTGAATATGCAAAGGGAGAAAAAGCACAGAAAGATTTCTTTGAAAACATAAATACTACCTGGACAAGAGTGAAAGGAGGGGAGCGAGTTCTGCCACTTGTAGAAAAAGCAATAAAAGAATTTGATGAGGAAAAGCCATTCAATTCGATTGTAATATTACTCCAAATACGGAAGGAGATATCCTCCCTTGAAAGCAGTATCTGGAAAGAAAGAAAACTAGCAGATGTAAATAAACTGATGCAGGATTGCCTCGGATTATTTGTGGAAGTGACTTCCAATAATTATTGGGTAGCGCCCGGTCAAAATCTTACTTGTTCTTTTGAACTCGTGAACCGGTCTCCTGTTAATGTCACGTTGGAAAGTATTAAGAGTTATCAACTTTCTATTGACTCCTCGGCTTCTATCAATTTGACCAACAATAAATTGCAGACTTTTAAATCAAGGAAGTCTCTTTTGCCTGCTCTTACCTATTCTGATCCCTATTGGTTATCTGGTGAACATAGCATTGGACTTTTCAATGTTCCTAATAAAAGTTTTATCGGTAAACCGGAAAATGATCCAGCGGTCACACTCACATTTTCATTTTTAGTAAATGGAGAAAAATTAGAGATACGTTCACCCTTACTTTACAAGTGGACTGACCCTGTTAAAGGAGAGCTTTGGAGACCCTTTGAGATAGTACCTCCTGTTTTTGTGAATGTAACAGAGAAGGTATTATTGTTTAAAGATCAAGCCCCTAAAGATGTTTCAGTTTTGCTAAAGTCTTCTGCAGATAAGAAGCTATCGGGACAGTTGAAGTTGGCCTTGCCTGTTGGATGGAGATCCGAACCAGCTAACCAACCCTTCGATTTAACAAAGCGCGGAGAAGAGAAGACCATAACCTTTAAGGTTTTTCCTTCAAAGGAGGAAATGAGTTCGTCTTTAACTGCTGTAGCGGAGATCGATGAGCAACGTTTTGATTTATCTGTTCAGACCATAGCCTATGATCACATACCCACACAAACGTTGTTACCAAAGGCATCTTCCAAAATTGTAAGAATAGATTTAAAGAAAGAGGGAGGTCTGGTGGGCTACATTAAAGGTGCTGGTGATGATGTTCCATTTGCTTTGCGCAACATGGGATATGAGGTATGGGAAATGAAGAACGAAGAAGTTACAGCAGAAAACCTAAAGAAACTTGATGCGGTGGTGTTGGGCATTCGCGCAATTAATACAAATGAGCGGATTCGCTACTTTATGCCCGACCTTCTCAACTACGTTAAAGCTGGTGGCACAATGGTGGTGCAATACAATACCAACAACGATTATGAAATTGATAAAGATAAGTTCTCTCCATTCCCGATGACCCTTAGCCGTGATCGTGTTACAGAAGAAAATAGCGAAGTACGCATTTTGAAACCAGATCATCCTGTTTTGAATTACCCCAATAAGATTACTTCGAAGGATTTCGAGGGCTGGGTTCAGGAACGTGGGCTTTACTTTCCGGATACATGGGATTCAAACTTTGAAGCAATTTTGTCTTCAAACGATACAGGAGAAAAGGCACGAGATGGCGCATTGCTAATAGCGAAATATGGTGAAGGCCATTATGTGTATACCGGGCTTTCTTTCTTCCGTGAATTGCCCGAGGGAGTAAGCGGTGCTTACAAACTGTTCGCCAATCTTACTTCGTTAAAAACTCCTAAGAAACCACAGAGTCAAAAAATTAAAGCCTCCAAGTAATGTCTGAACTTCCTGACGAAAAGCCGCCTGTTTTCAATACCTGGAATAGCTGGTACTGGTTGGTGCTAGCAGTGATGGGCCTTCAAGTGATACTTTTTGCGTTACTTACCTCACGATTTGCATGAACATACTAGACTGGGTAATCCTTTTCGGTACCATCTTTTTTATTGTCTCTTACGGTGTCTGGAAAACGAGAGGCTCTAAAAACATCGAAGGATATCTGAAAGGTGACAACACTATGAAATGGTGGATGATCGGTATTTCGATCATGGCCACCCAAGCTAGTGCCGTTACGTTTCTGTCCACACCGGGTCAGGCAATTGAGGATGGCATGAGGTTCCTTCAATTCTATTTTGGATTACCACTAGCCATGATCATCATTTCCGTCACGATGGTTCCCATCTATTACCGATTGAAGGTGTACACCGCCTATGAATATTTGGAATCAAGATTTGATTTAAAGACGAGGACGTTAGCTGCAATTCTGTTTTTACTTCTTCGGGGATTGTCTGCTGGTATTACGCTATTTGCTCCTGCATTAGTCCTTTCAACAATTCTCGGATGGAATATATTTGTTACCACCTTTCTGATTGGCGGGTTGGTGATTGTGTACACGGTTTCTGGTGGCACCAAAGCCGTTAGCCTTACGCAACGACAGCAGATGACTATTATCATGGGCGGTATGCTGCTGGCCGGGATTATTGCCTATAGTTTGATCCCGGATCACGTTTCGTTTGGAGACACGATCAGTATTGCCGGTGAGTTGGGCAAACTCAATATTGTAACGACTAACTTTAGTTGGAACGATCGATTTAATATTTGGTCGGGGTTAATCGCTTCTACTTTTTTATTTCTTTCTTATTTCGGCACTGATCAATCGCAGGTGGCTCGTTACCTCGGGGGAAAATCCATTCGTGAAAGCAGAATGGGATTGATTATGAATGGGCTCCTTAAAATCCCCATGCAATTCGTTATTCTGTTCATTGGCGTGTTAGTTTTTGTATTTTATCTGTTTGTTCAGCCTCCCGTATTTCACAATCAAACTCTGAAGGAAGAAGCCATGCAAACCAGTCAGGCAGATTCGCTTCGCGTGCTGGAAGATCAGTACAATATATTGTATGCCGAAAAACAAGTTGCGGTGGATGGCCTGGTCAGGGGAATACAGCAAGAGGATGAAAAGTTAAAGGAAGAATCTAAGGCTACCTATCAACTAATCAAAGACCAAGAAAGTAAAATCAGGAAGGATGTAAAAACCAAGATTGCTGCGGCTATTCCAGGTGCTAAAACACAGGACCGGGATTATATTTTTTTGAATTTTGTGTTGCATTACTTGCCGCACGGCATTATTGGCTTGTTATTGGCTGTCATGTTCTCTGCTGCCATGTCGTCCATGGCATCGGAGTTAAATGCTTTGGCTTCTACAACCACTGTTGATATTTATAAAAGGTCAATTAAGCCAGAAGCTTCGCCCTTGCATTATTTGAATGCTTCAAAGTACTTTACTGTGCTATGGGCGCTTATTGCGATGGTCTTTGCTGCACTGGCCAACTTTGCCGAGAACCTTATTCAGTTTGTGAATATTGTGGGGTCTTTGTTTTATGGAACAATACTTGGCATTTTTCTGGTAGCGTTTTATATAAAGCATGTTAAGAGCAACGCGGTATTCATAGCTGCAATTATTGCGGAGGCATCTGTATTGGCCTGCTATTTTTATTTCTACGAAGAACTCGCCTTTCTGTATTATAATATTATTGGTTGTGTGATCGTGGTGGTCCTAGCGCTTATCTTCCAAGTGTTCGATAAGAAGCAACCTAGTGTGAGCTAACTTTTCAGCCTCCTATTTGACATTCCACAGGATAGGAAATCACACTAATTAAAATCAAGGTGTCATTCCGGGCACGTGTGATCCAGCCTACAAAGAGATGTATAAAATTTGACCCGGAATCCAGCCAAGTATCAGCAATTGTATTTCATAGCACTTGGTCCAGTTCTCATCGAGATCGCGGGTACAGATTGAGTTGATCATTCGCTTCGCTCTTTTAAATTTCGGCTGCCCCGCGATGACATTTCATAGGATAAGAAGTCAGACTAATTCTGGGCATTGGTTGTGTCAGGTCGAAAGACCTGACAGCACTAGGAGAAATTTTCCCATTGCCGTCAGGTCTTCCGATCTGACGCATGCAGTGGAGACTTTATTTGTCAACCTGTCTTTAGAATATAGCACTTGTTTGTCGTTTTGGTTGCCGTCAGGTCTTTCGACCGGACGTAGTCTTTGACCTGAACCATTTTGCTGGGTTGCCTTTTTTATTCTGTCGAGAAGGAAACTTGATCCTGTGTAAGTTGTGTCAGGTCGGAAGACCTGACAGCACAGGGAATTGCTCCATCATGTTCTTACAACTGGTTCATGACGTTCTTACAACTGCTTCGTGTCTTTGTTGCAATTGCTTCATCCTGTTCTTGCAACTGGTTCATGACGTTCTTACAACTGGTTCATGGCTTTGTTGCAATTGGGTGGTGACGAGATTGCAACTACTTCATGGTCTTGTTGCCATGAGGTGGTATGGTTCTGCACTTTAGGTCGTGACGAGATTACAACTACTTCATGACTTTCTGCACTTTATCCTGGCGTTTCTCTGGCCCAAGTCTTGGTGCGCAGGAAATGGCGAGGCTGACTTGTGTCCTCTATGCGCGATATTCGATATCAGGAACAAGACTCCCGCAACGCACTACGCCATTGCCGATGGGTTTTTTCTTTTGTCGTCAGGTCTTTCGACCTGATGGAGGAAAATTTTATTAGTCTTATGGTAAGCAAGTATCAATTTCGTCAGGTCGAAAGACCTGACTGCACAGGAAAAGTCAGACAATGGAAATGAGCACAAAAAAAAGGAGCCCCATTTCTGAAGCTCCTTTTCAAAGAATTAGAGTGAATTAGTTTGGCTGTCTATTGCCAGTTCCGTAATGCACATCAATAATATACTTGAGACCAGGCTTTGTAGTTCGTGTTGTGGCACCAGCAAAAGCTTCAGCTGAGCCAGGAAGATTGCCTTCCAGGTAACCAGTACCACCAGCTGTTACAGTTACACCTGTAATAGCTCCGCCTGCAACTGTTGCGGTTGCTGTTGCGCCTCCACCTGTGGATCCGGTTAAAGTAACCCTAGGTGCTTCAGTCCATCCAAAACCACCATCTGAAACCGTAATAGCTGTGATCGCACCATTAACTACCGTTGCGTAACCTACAGCGCCAGAACCACTAACAAAGGTAACAGTTGGCGTACCAGTGTAACCAATACCACCACTTGTAATGGTAACACCCACCACTTTTCCATTAGCCATTACAGCTGTTCCTGCTGCTCCTGTTCCTCCGCCACCTGCTGCGAAAACAACTGCTGGAGTGCCAACATAGCCAGATCCATTTGCATTTATATCAACTGAAATGACTGAGCCACCTGTAGTGAAAACTTCTGCTGCAGCGGTTGTTGTGAAAGCAGCAACTGTAACAGTAATAGGAAATTGGCCTGCTGTGTATCCAGTGCCGGCATTCGTTACCTGAATACCTGTTACATTACCTGTTGCATCAATTAGAGCGACTCCGGTTGCCCTTGTTCCTGTTGACACACTAGGTACCTCGAATATTACCGCTGGAGGGAAAGTGTAGCCCGATCCGGTTGTAACAGTTATATCTCCTATTGATTGACCAGACATGATTGCGTTACCAGAAGCTGGGCTTGTAGGTGTACCACCTGAGAAGGTAACAGTAGCGAGGCCAGTATAACCAACGCCTGCAGCTGTCATAGTTACGGAAGTAACTTTACCATTTGTAATAACAGCAGTACCAGTTGCTTGGGTTGTTCCACCCCCAAGTGTAAAGGTCACAGTTGGAGCTGTAACATAACCAGTTCCGGTATTGGTGATAGCTACGCCCAAAACTGTTTGAGTTCCATCTAAAGTATTGACAGTAGCAGTTGCACCGGTACCTTGAAGGAAGGTAATAGTTGGAGCTACATATCCTGATCCAGGGCTGGTAACGGTAACCCCAGTTACCACACCATTGACCACAGTTGCTGTAGCAGCAGCTCCAGTGCCTCCTCCATTAATTTGTATCAGCGGAGTGCCTGAGTAACCTGCACCACCATTTGTGACGTTAATTTTATCGATTGCACCATTGCTGGTCGAAACACTTGCTGTCGCTGTGGCTGCAGTTGTAAATGCATCGAATGCAACTGTAACAGCAGAACCTGCAGGAATTGTAGAAGCAGCAATACCAGGACCAAATAGTGTGCGGTAAGTTGCAGTTCTATCACCAGGAATAGTACCTGAGGTTTCATACAATGTTTGATCCGCAGCAATTTGTGAATAGTCCAATTTTAGGGGAAGACCATCAAATGCGGCTGGAACAGTTACTGTGTATAGACCTCCTGTTACAGAACCTACAATACCAGTCTCATAATTAGCAACAAGAATATCGCCAACATAGTAGGTGTTTGCATTAAAGTTTTGATCACCTGAAAGAAATTCTTTTACTATATCAGTGCTATTGGCAGGTCCATAATTATCATGAAAATCAATTGCATCTGCATCAATACCAACTGAAAGTGTTGTACCGTCTGGTACCAATTCCCTAGTCTTATTTCTAAGATCGGTCTGTATGGTAGCTTTTCCAGAAATAGTAGCTGTATTGGCACCTGTGGTAGGAAACAACTGCACTATGTTTCCTACAAAATGCTGTGTACCATTTGGCGTATTGTTGTCTTCGGCTAATGCTACAATATAATTCAAACTGGTAAATCCTGCTTTGGTAATTGTTACATTCAGGCTGTTTCTAAAAAACCCACTAAATACAGCCATTCCATTGGAAGAAGTGGTTTGAGTTACCGTTTTACCAAACTGACTTATGGTAACGATGGCACCGGTTACCAGTGTTTCTGTCCTACCAGTGGAAGAAGAAGCTGAACCATCTGCTATGTTAACTGCATAGCTGATACCACCTCCCTGATTCACTGCTTCCAATGAATCTTTAGCACGTTCATAAGCCCGATCCGCCTCAAATTCTGCTCTTTCAGTAGCATCCTTAACCCTAGCAAGTGAATCTGCTAATTTCAGTGAATCCAATACAAATTGCGAGCGGCTTGCCGTAAGGTCAACAGCCTCGTCTTTACAAGACCAAACCAATGCTGCAATTATGCACAGCATCATGGCGAGTCCCATTCTTAGTTTATTTGTTTCTTTCATAATGTAAGGGGTTTTTGAATTGATTTATTTGTTTTTAGTTATTATTAAAAGTTAAAAAGAGTCATACCAACATTGAAGGAGAAGGTAGAGGTTCGTAAATTACCTCCATAGTTATTCAATGTTGATTGCAGGTGAGTTAACCCAGCTCCGCTCTCATTTATTATGGTCAGGTTTTGGTTGTAACGAAATTCAATGGATAAATCATTATCACCCATTTTAATATCAGTGCCAATCCCCACTAAAAATCCAGCCTGGTTATAAACAAAAGAACTGGAAACATTCGAAGTTGATTTGTCAGACACTTTTTCATATTGACTGGATTGGACTTTATCGTATGACTCCATGGATGACATGGTAAATCCGTAGTATCCGCCCAGCATCAGCTTTGGTTGGATAGGACTTTCTTCCATTCCTGGAATCCCAAGTTCGGCAACCAAAGGAATTTGCAACGTGTGCTGCGTCAGTTTTACGTTCTTGTGCTGTACAGATGGATAAAGCGAATAATAATTCTCAACAGTACCTCCTTGCTGAAAGTAGAGTAGTTCCGCTCTAGCGTTTAGGAAACTAAGCACCTGGTACTTTGCATATCCACCAGCATTGAAACCTAAGACGCTGATATCACTCCTGTAGTAGCGTTGATCGATGTTACTTTTGTTGACATTAGTGGCGGTTTTTGCATCGTAGATTGCTGCCTGAGACTTTTCGATATTGTCTTCCACTTTTCCTCGGCTTACAAAAAGTCTTACTTTATTTTCTGGGCGAAAGGAATTTGAATTTAAGCCAGCCTTAAATCCAACCTTAATTTGGGCGTGTGTCACATTTACCATTCCTGCTAGTAGAATGGGGATAAAAAAGATAAAACGGTAATTGTTTGTTTTCATACTACGGGGGTTTATTCGTGAAGCTAATTCAATTGTCATTCTATTTGAATACCTAAAAAGAGGTATTTGTGTTAATTTGTGGTTAAACATTGAATAGCTAATTAATAGCGTACAATTCTAGGATAAAGATGGTGTGCTTTACCACAATCTCAAATACCTATAAAGTGGTATTTTTCAAATTAAATTGTTCGAATTTAGCATAAAAAAAGCGCTCTAACTGATTAGAGCGCTTTTTAAGTAATAACTACTTGTGATTACTACTTAAGACTCTTTTGAAGCTCCTCGTTCATTTTTTGGTAATCTCTGTTATTTGCTTTTTTAGCTTCTGCTAATGAAGCTGTTGAGGTAGCCATTGCTCCGGCTTTGTCGCCAGCCGCTTTTTGAATGCGAGCTTTTTGGTAAAGCACCCAGAAGGCTGGATTTGATTCAACTGCCTTATTTGCCCACTCCAATGCTTGCTTAATATCTTTGCCATTTTCAAGGTAATAGACTGCGGCATTGAGATAGTTGTTGGGTGATATTTTGGTGGATGCCTCAATAGACTTCATCACTTTTGCATCATAATCAACACCAATCGTGAATTTCACGGAAGTATTTTCCCATGCTAATTGAACTTTAGCACTCTTACTGTCATCGGCAATGTCGCTAATGTTAATAGTGAATGTCTCAACCTTTTCAGTAAGCTTTTCAGATTTAACTTTAAAGTTGGCCGCTTCTTTCGCTTTATCATAACCATCTGTATTGCCACCTATTGCAACGTCCTTATATAAGGAAACAGTCCACTCAGAAGCACCTGGCCATGAGAAGATTAGATATTCTCCTTTTGGAACGGCAACGCCTTCTACCTTAACATCATCGCCAAAAGTAATTTTGGTTCCTGAGTTAGCGCCTGTTCTCCAGATAGCTCCATAAGGAAGAAGAAAATCAGCACCTTCTCCAAAGATTTTGCGTCCCTTTGAACGTGGACGTGAATAATCGATTTTAACATCGGTTAGACCAACCACTGTTGAAACTGAGGCTGTCGGACTTGGAGCTGGTGTTTGTACTTGTGCACTGGCCACAAAGCAAAGTGTAGCTAGTAAAATGGTAAGTGTGTTTTTCATATTAAATTAATTGTTTTAAACTTCGGACGCCAAAGTTACCAGACTTTTGGATAATGAAAAATCAGTTAAAAAGTTAATCGTTAGCAGTTAATGGTTAATAGTTATGGGGGGGTGCCAAAATTGTTAAACTACTGTTAGGTCTCCTGCTGCAAATTGGAATACTTTTTTACTATTCACGTTTAACTTTTGTCAATTAAAGATAAGGATGAAATTAGAGGAGGCTTTCTATCAAAGACAGAATGTAACGAAAATAGCCCGAGAGCTTTTAGGAAAGGTATTGTTTACCAAGCTCAATAAAAAAATTACCGGAGGGGTTATCGTAGAAACAGAGGCTTACTCTTTTAAAGAGAAAGGTTGTCACGCTTATCAGAACAAAATGACGGAGCGCAATAAAGTGATGTTCAAAAGCGGTGGTTACGTTTATGTGTATCTGTGTTATGGAATCCACCATCTTTTCAATGTGGTAACCAATGTAGAAGGTAAAGCCGATGCAGTATTAATAAGAGCGGTAGAACCTATACTGGGAGTACACCACATTTTACAAAGGACAAAGGCCTCCTCATTAAAGCGCCTTACATCGGGCCCAGGCAAATTAACTCGATCATTAGGTATTGATCGTGGCCTGAATGGCGATTCGCTATTTGGAGATAAGGTATGGATTGAAGATCAGGGACATAACCTTCCTAAAGCCGCCATTCTGGCAAGCCCAAGAATCGGCATTGATTATGCTGGAGAGGATGCAGATTTACCATGGCGATTTACGATTAAAGGAAACGCGTGGGTAAGTCGTTAAACGATTTTTGATTTCGGAGATAAGATTTTTGATTTTAGTTTGTCAAAATTTAAGAACTGACAAAATGAGATATCATAAATCTATAATCTAAAATCTTAATTTGCGCTTATGAAATTTTTGCTCAACATTTTGTTTTTCTTTTTGCCTGTGTTTGGGCTCGCTCAAAGTCTTGGTTCTAAGTCTTTTAATCTGGTAAATTCAGTTTATGACGAACAAAGTCCAGTCATTAGCCCAGATGGAAAGGTGCTATATGTTACGTTAGCAAACCATCCTCAAAATATAGGTGGCAAAAAGGATCTCGGTGACATCTGGTTTTCAATTTTGATGGGAACGGAATGGTCTGCACCGATACATGCAGGAAATGTTTTGAATGATAGTGGTTATAATGGAGTGGCAGGCTTTTCATCTGATGGAAATACGTTGTATTTGTTGAGTCATTACGATGCGACTAAAGCAAAGGCAACTACACAAGGCATTGCTTTCTCACGGAAGATCAGCACCGGGTGGTCTCGTCCGGAAAATATTACTATCCCATACTTTCTGAATCGGTCTTCAAGTCTATCCGGATATATCTCAAGCGATGGATCGGCTTTTGTTTTTTCTGCCGATTCGTATAACTCGAAAGGAGCGGAAGATATTTATGTCTGCTTTCACAAAGGCGGTGGGCAGTGGACCGAACCAAAGAATATGGGTGCTTTAATCAATACAGAACTTCAGGAGCTAAGTCCGAGCTTGAGTGAAGATCAAAAGACCCTTTACTTTTCGTCTAATGGACGAGAGGGTTATGGAAGCTATGATGTCTACTATTCGGAACGCCTTGACGACTCTTGGACAAATTGGTCGATGCCTATTAGTCAGGGAGCCAAAGTGAATTCAGAAGGGCGCGAATTATCTTTTAGGGCTTATCCCCAAAATGGTTTTGCCATGTTTACAAGCACCCTGAATAGCGATGGCTACGGTGATGTAAGAATAGTAGACGTAAAGAAAGAAAAGCAGGATTCTATTTTGGCTAAGGTGTTAACACATGCACCCGATACCGTTGTTAAATTGTTTGAGATAAAGCGAGATAAGCCATTGACAGCAGATGATAAGGTGGTGAGAGTATACGGTAAAGTGGTGAATTCAAAAACGAATGATCCGATTACTGCCACCCTAGATTTTGAATCAGATACGCTGAGGTTTACAAACTCGATAGGGAATGGAAGCTATTCCATCTTAATTCCTTCGGTGAATGAGTATGTTATTAAAGTAGAAGCGCCAGGATTTGTGGGGAGCATGGAACGGCTTGACATTCGCACATTTGAAATGAAACAGCTAGAAATGAATTTCAAACTTCAGCCAATTGAAGTGGGTGCGATTGTGAATTTGAAGAATGTATTGTTCCAACAAAGTACAGCCAACCTGTTAACAGAATCTTCTGATGAGTTGGATATGGTGGCTGACTTTATGAAAGAAAATCCAAAAGTTGAAATTGAACTGGCAGGCCATACCGATAACCGTGGCCTTCATGCGCATAATGTAAAGCTTTCAAAAGAACGGGTTGATAAAGTAAAAGAATATTTAGTCTCTAAAGGAGTAGAAGGAAAACGAATTGCAGGTCAGGGCTATGGTGGCATTAAACCCATTGCAGATAACGATGCTGAAGAAACCCGTAAGCTCAATCGAAGAGTCGAGTTTACGATTGTGAAGGATTAGGAAAAAGTTAATGCTTAATCGTGAATAGTTAATCGTTAATGGGAAAGCTGACTAAACAAATTTATACCATCTATTATTAACTTTTAACGATTAACTAATACCCCTCAGCGGTATCATCACCTCTCGGATCTGCACCGCCTTCTAGTTTTCCGTCCGGGCGAATAAGAATGGCGTCCACTCTTCCAATACCCCTTCTTGATTTGAACGTGTGCCCCATGTTCACTAAGGTTAGACTATCTTCATCGGTGATGGCCTTGAACTCCGGCATTACGAGATCAGGAAACCATTGACTATGAATACGTTTGGCATTCACCGCCTCTTGCATGGTCATGTTATGGTCAAGTACATTTAATATAGTCTGGAAGACAGACGTGATAATAGTAGAGCCACCAGGGGTGCCTACCACCATCAAAAGCTTTCCATCTTTTTCTACAATGGTGGGCGTCATGGAACTTAGCATTCTTTTTTGAGGCAGGATTTTGTTTGCTTCCCCTCCGATAACGCCATACATATTTGGAACGCCTGGCTTAGCGCTGAAGTCATCCATTTCGTTATTCAGAAAAAAGCCCGAGCCATCTACAATTACCAAAGAGCCATAGCCACCATTAAGTGTGGTCGTAACAGAAACCGCATTGCCATCTTTATCAACAACAGACAAATGTGTCGTTTGATCACTTTCCGCGGAAAAAATACCCGCCTGAATAGAACTACTAAGAGTTGCTTTTGTTTCGTCAAAGCTGGTCATGCGTGAGGCCGTATAAACTGAATCGGTTAGCATGCTTGTAGGTACTTTGAAAAAGTCGGGGTCTCCAAGATGCGTAGCTCGGTCAGCATATACTCTTCGCTCAGCTTCCGTCATCAGGTGAATAGTTTTTGCGGAATTCCAACCCCATTCGGCAATGGGATAAGGCTCAACAGCTTTCAGCAATTGGATAAGCGCAATACCTCCACTGGATGGTGGTGGCATGGAAATAATTTTGTGCCCCTTATAAAAACCAATCAGTGGTTCTCTCCAGGTAGCGCTATAACTTTTTAAATCTTCAAGTGTAATTATACCTTTACCTCGATTCATTTCGGCTACAATATTATCAGCTGTTTGGCCTTCGTAAAAACCAGCTTTTCCCTGGTCGCGAATGCGTTCAAGTGTGTTGGCAAGGTCATCCCATTTAATGATATCGCCTTCCTTCCATTCTTCTTTCAAAAGAAAATCCGGACGCACTGTATTTAACCTCACCAAATCCAGTTGTATATCGTTAAGACCTGATGCCTCTTTTTTTGTAAGGGCAAAACCATTTCTAGCCAGATCAATGGCTGGTTGCACAAGATCCTTCCATGGAAGTTTACTATAGGATGCACTTGCTTCGGCAAGTCCTGCCACAGTTCCTGGCACTCCGGAAGCAAGGTGACCTTCTGTACTTAATCCTTCAATCAACTCGCCTGTCTCACCGATATACATAGCAGGAGTTGCTCCACCCGGTGCTTTCTCTCTATAATCCAGAGTGGCCACTTTGCCGTCTGCCTCTCGAAGTACCATAAAGCCTCCGCCTCCAATATTTCCTGCCGCTGGATATACAACGGCTAACGCAAATTGCGTTGCAATAGCTGCATCCACTGCATTACCGCCTTTCTTCAAAATATCAGCACCAACTTTTGAGGCAAGTGGATGAGCTGAGACCACCATTGCCGATTCAGCCAGTTTTCCGGTAATGTTTTCTTTTGTACTGTCTGTACACGCAACAGCAGAAATGGCCAATAGAAGAATAAGGTAGCGCTTCATAGAATGAAATTTGGGATTCAAGTAGTAAATGTATTACTTCAAAACTTATAAAATGATGAGCCTAAGAAAAGAAAAAGCTGCGCGGCTTAAGTTGAGCGTCCTGGATCAGACCATCCGACTGATAGGTAAGAAAGCTTTTGCGGATGTGTTTGTGGATGATATCTGTGCAAAGGTAAAAGTATCTAAGGTCACGCTATTTAAATATTTTCCGCAGAAGGAGGATATCCTTTTATACTATTTTCGAATCTGGTGCCTTAGAAGAGCTGTTGAGCTGAAGGCAAAACCTAAGGAAGGAATGCAAGGAGTGCTTTATTTGTTCGAAAAACTAGGTGAAGATTGCGATATCCATCCCGGCATTATTTTAAGCCTCGTTGCCTATCTATCTGATCCGAAGCGAACACCACGACCATTTCCAGTAAAGGTGGAGGAGAAGAAATTACTTTTTCCAGATCACGATGATATTGCTTCCGTTGAAATCCAGTCTGTGGATCAGATGATTGAGAAGTTTGCACTGGAAGCAATTTTTAAAAAAGAGATTACCAAGACCACTTCGACCAGAGATGTTACCAATTTACTCTGTTCCATTTTTTATGGAGGCGTGGTGACCGCCCATATGAATCAACTTAGCCCAATAAAATATTTCTTTAAGAAGAATGTGGAGATGGCGTTTAAGGGATTACAATAAATAGTGATCGGTTATCGGTAAGTAGTAATCGGTCATTATTACCCGAGCAATGATCACCGATTACCCTTTACCGATCACCCTTTCATCTTAACCGTCTTCGTTCCCTGCTTTTCAAACAATCGAACCCGAATTCGTCCAACGCCAATCTTCTTGTGATAAGTGTGCTTTTTATACCAGCTGTGATGAATGCGTGGTTTCTTCACTTCAACCGTGTGATAGGTTTTTGAACTACATGAAAGCAGCATTGAGCAGAGCAGAAGTGGAAGCAGAATCTTTCGCATAGGTTTCCTAGCCTCTAAAATAGTACTTTTAATTTATTACATGTCACTGTTAAACTTAACATGTATGAAAGTACAGAACTGGTGGACTAAATAGTTGCTTCGGTTTTCACTAGGATTTAAACGCAATGCTACGATTGGATTCAGTTGTGTAAAAGACACTAGGTAATAAGGTGAATTTTACTACATTTAGTCACCTTTATATTATATATTAATAGACTAACGCTAAACAGATATCCGTATGGAACAAACTCGCAGAACATTTTTGAAGTCTTCATCGTCCGCGCTTGCGGGATTGGGACTGGCAAGTGCACTACCGTTGGAAACATTAGCTCATGTAAAAAAAATGATTTCGGCTAATGATAAAATTAACGTTGGCGCAATTGGTATTAACGGAATGGGCTGGTCAGATGTGCGTTCGTTAATGAAGATACCAGAGGTGAATGTTGTAGGCATGTGTGATGTGGATGACAACGTACTCAACTTTCGAAAATATGAATTAGCAAAAAGCGGTATTCAAACTAAAACATATTCGGATTATCGAAAAATGCTGGAAAATAAGGAGATAGATGTTATTGTAATTGGAACACCTGATCATTGGCATTGCCTGCAGATGACTGATGCGTGCTCAGCTGGTAAGGATGTTTATGTAGAGAAGCCTGTGGGGAATTCAATTCAGGAATGCAACGTGATGGTGGCTGCTCAACAAAAATACAATAGAGCTGTTCAGTGTGGCCAATGGCAACGAAGTGTTCCTCATTTCGTTGATGCCTTGAATTTTATAAAGACCGGTAAGCTTGGTAAAATACGGACTGTAAAAGCCTGGGCGTATCAAGGTTGGATGACTAATATTGAAACTAAACCAGACGGACCAGCGCCAGCAGGAGTAAACTATGACATGTGGCTTGGTCCTGCCACAAAGCGTCCATTCAATCCAAATCGTTTTCATTTTAATTTCCGTTGGTTTTGGGATTATGCCGGTGGGTTAATGACGGATTGGGGTGTTCATTTAATTGACTATGCTTTGTTGGGTATGGATGCAAAGTTTCCAAAGTCGGCTGTTGCACTGGGTGGAAAGTATGCCTATCCTGATGGCCCTCATGAAACTCCGGATACCATGGCCACTGTCTATGAATTTGACGGCTACAATATGATTTGGGAACAGGCTCAAAGTATCAGCAATGGAAATTACGGACGCAATCATGGGATCAGTTATATTGGTAATAATGGAACGTTGGTCCTTGATCGCGGTGGATGGGAAGTGATTCCAGATGAAAAAAGAATGGAAGCAGTGCCCCTTCAAAAACCAAAGGAGAATGGATTGGATTTGCATACCATAAATTTC
>JANOQK010000033.1:0-15659 GCA_031414855.1 Bacteroidia bacterium
GCTTAGGTATTGGGACTTAGGTGTTCGGAGTGAGTGTTTTTTGATTTAGAGAAATAAGTTATGAGTCAAGATTTAAAAGAAGTGGAAAAATCAGCAGAAGAGATTATAGCTGGCTTGAGTAATCTCAAAAAGGAAATCAGCAAAGTCATTGTTGGTCAGGAAGAAATCATTGATCAACTATTGATCACTTTTCTTGCAGGCGGACATGCGCTGTTAGAAGGTGTGCCCGGCTTGGCCAAAACATTGATGATACGATCTCTATCGGAAGCAATTGATCTTCGCTTCAGGCGAATTCAATTTACACCTGACTTAATGCCATCCGACATTATCGGAACAGAGATTCTGGAAGAGGATCACACGACAGGAAAACGTTTTTTCAAATTCAGCAAAGGACCCATCTTCGCCAACATCATCCTGGCTGACGAGATCAACCGTACTTCACCCAAAACTCAATCAGCCTTGCTGGAAGCAATGCAGGAGTTTGAGGTAACATATGCGGGAACTACTTATCCACTCGAACGACCTTTCTTTATTCTCGCCACTCAAAATCCGATTGAGCAAGCCGGAACATTCCCATTGCCGGAAGCGCAACTTGATCGATTCTTATTGTACATCAAAGTAGGTTATCCAACTCTTGAAGAAGAGCGTTCTATTCTTGAAAATACAACCGGAAAAAAAGGAAGTGCAATCAAAAAAGTTTTGGAAGGAAATAAAATACTCGAAGCCCAAAAGCTGGTCCGCGAAGTTCACATCAACAACGATTTGATTGATTGGGTAAGCAGAATTGTGCGTGCCACCAGGGCTGAGCAAAGTGAATTAAAATTTGTAAACGAATGGGTGCGTTGGGGTGCAGGGCCTCGTGCTGGTCAGGCGATGATCCTCACTGCCAAAGCACGTGCTTTATTGCATGGCAATTTCTCCGTTACACAGGAAGACATTCAGCACGTTGCTTATCCGGTATTGCGTCATCGGATACTAATGAACTTTAAAGCCGAGGCAGAAGGTGTAACACCAACTGCTGTCACGAAACATTTGCTTGAAAATATTCACTTAAGAAAATAGGTAATCAGTAAGTGGTTATCGGTGATCAGTCAAACCGATTACTGATCACCGAATACCGATTACCAACATGAATTAATACAAATTGCTTTTCACCATACGAAAGTGAACGCTCGCATCAAAGAATTACTAAAACCAGAAATCCTCAACACGGTGAGCGGACTTGAGCTAATCGCCCGTGTTATCGTGGAGGGATTTATGAGCGGTAGTAATAAAAGTCAGTCAGTTGGTGCGGGTCAGGAGTTCAGTCAATACAAAAATTACCAAGCGGGCGATGACCTAAGGCAGCTGGATTGGAAAATGTTTGCCCGATCTGAGCGATACTATGTAAAGCAGGCCGACATTGAAACCAACATCACGGTAAAGTTTATGCTGGATGCTAGTCATTCGATGTCGTATGCAGAGAATGGCATCAGCAAGCTTCAATATGCGAAGATCATGACGGCAGCACTAGCTTATCTTGCAAGAAAACAAAGTGATACGTTTGGTCTATTTGCCGTCAATGATAAAAATGTAAAAGTAGTTCAGCCGCGCTTTGAACAGCAGCAATTTATACGCTTTCTGACAGAACTTGTTCAGCTAAAAAGCGAAAGCACATGGAAGAAGGGTGGCGTTGAACAATTGTTTGACCATCACGGAAAGGAGATGATTGTATTCATCACCGATTTATATGACGACAGTGAAGATTTGCAAAATTTTATTTCAAGACTTAAAACTCCGCGCAACGAAGTGATCGTGTTTCACCTGATGGGCAAACTCGAAACTGATTTTGATTTTGATGGTTCTTTTACGTTTGAAGACCTCGAAACCGGAATCCGAACAAAAGCCGATACGCTGGTGCAACAAAAAGATTATGCAAAGCGGGTCAACGAATGGTTAAAGAATTCGCGTGGCTGGATGTTAGAAAAGCAGATCAATTATTACCTCATTTCAATCAATGAGCCCGTTGAAACTGTTTTGCGAAATTTTTTAACGGTGCGTAAAGGTTTGATTCGTTAATGCAGTTTGCCAATCCGATATTTTTATGGGCACTGACGGGGTTATCCATCCCGATAGGAATCCACTTGCTAAGCCGCAAGGAAGGAAAGGTAATCCGGCTGGGAAGCTTGCGACATGTTCATGAAACCAGTACGCAACAATTCAGAGGTATTCGACTCAATGAAATTCTGTTGCTCGTTCTTCGTTGTTTGTTGATCGTGTTATTCACTTTTATATTAAGTGGGCTGCATTGGAATGCATTGGGCAAAACACGTTGGGTGTTGATTGAGAAAGGATTAGAAAGTCAGCCGGAATTAAAAACTATACTGGATAGCCTCCATGAAGAAGGGTATGAATCTCGTTTGTTGGCTGAATCATTTCCGTTTCTGGAGGATAGCGCTTCTATCATTTCTCCTGTCAACTATTGGAGTCTGCTTGAAAAACTTCAAAGAAAGAATCTTTCGGATGTAATTGTCTTCGGACAAAATCGTGCAACTAATTTTGTTGGACTAAGATCCAACCTACCTGCAAATATGCGATGGATTGGTCAACCCTTGCCTCCACTTGATTATACCTTACGGGCCGTGCAGATTAAAGCTGATAGCGTTTCTATAAGAGAAGGTCATACAAGTTCAGACGCAACTCATTTCACTACAAAAAAAGTAGGTCGGCCAACGGAGATGACTGAAACTTTTGATACCATTAGCATTGCAATGGTTAGCGATGAAAAGTATAGTTATGATCAGAAAATAATCGTAGCCACTCTGAAAGCCATAAGCAAATACTTCTCTATTGAATTTAAGTTGACCGAACTTCAAACAAGAGATCAAATGCCAACTTCAGACTGGCTTGTTTGGCTTTCGGATAAAAATATTCCTGAGACCAATTCTAAAGTACTTTACGTAAAACCTCAATTCAACAATCAGCAAGAACTATTCTTTCCGGCTAAAATAAATCAATGGATAATTACGCAACGATTAAATGAAGAAGTGGCGCTGCAAGAAAACGTGACATTGAAATTAGCCTCTTTGCTGATTCCTCGCGAGGAATTGCAAAAGAAAGCTGATTCCAAGGACAGAAGAATGATTTCTGATTCCATCGCTTGGGCATCCGCACAAACAGACAATAAGAACACAATTGATGGTATCGTCTCGGAAAACGTCAATCCTTATCTAATTGTATTCCTCCTGTTCCTATTGTTCATAGAGAGATTTGTAGCCTATAAACGCAATCAATGAACGCAGAGGAAATACGATATCGTCTGAGTAAATTGAAATGGCGTTATCTTTTGTTACGGTTACTGGAGATTAGTCTTCTTGCGTTAGCTACTTTTTTATTGACAGATGCATTGGCAAGTCTGTGGGTATCCCCTTCTGCACAAAAGACTTTGCTTTCCGCATTGGCGGCTCTGACTGTTTTTGTTTTAAGGTTCTTCCATTACAGACTTCATAAACTGGGCGTTCAGTTTTTCATCCGTTACCTGAACGAAAGCTATCCTCAACTAAAAGAAAGCGCTGACCTCTTGATTAGTGATGACGATCAATTAACCACCCTTCAGCAACTTCAAAAAGAAAAAACGTTTCAGGGGTTCAATACTCTCTATCCCGACATAAAGCTTCCTAATCACATCAAACAATCATTTGGAATACTCGTTGTTTGTGCGGCTGCGTATTTTGTATTGTCCGCGTTTGCAGCGGGCGATAAACAACAAGACATAAAATCGATCATCCAAAAGAAAGAAATCAAACCAATTAGCAGTGATACTACGGTTGCTTTCATTACTTCATTAACAATCGAAATTATTCCTCCGGCATACACTCAACTAAAACCATTCCCGTCTAGCGACTTCAACCTTAGCCTTCCGGAGGGAAGTCGTGTGAAATGGCTAGTGGAGTTTTCAGGAGAAGTTTCAAATCCCAAAATTCTTTTCTCAGGAAGGGATTCATCCAATTTGTTAAAGAAGAATAGTCCTATTTTTTCAAATGAGCAGGTCATAACCGAATCTGGTTTCTATCAACTGCAATGGAGGGCTCAAAATAAAATTTACAACTCCGATTATTATAAAATTGAAACCACAAAAGATCAGTCTCCCAAAATCACAATTGATAATCTCACTCAATTCACGAAGCTAAGTATTACGGACAATCTAAATGTAGATGTGAAATCCACGCTGGGAGATGATTATGGTTTGAAAGACGCGTTCATCACAGCCACTGTGAGCAAAGGAAGTGGAGAAGGAATAAAATTCCGGGAAGAGAAAATACGGTTTTCAAAGCCCGAAAAAGTAGTAGGTAAATCAGTCAACGCCACCGTTACACTCAATCTGAAAAAACTTGGGCTTGATCCGGGTGATGAACTTTATTTTTATGTAGAAGCCTTTGACAATAAAATGCCATCAGCTAATCATCATCGCACAGAAACATTTTTTATAGCTCTTCAAGACACCACAACGGAAATTACATCGGCCGATGAAGGATTAGGTGTTGATCTCATGCCAGAATATTTCCGTAGTCAGCGCCAGATCATTATTGATACAGAAAAGCTGTTGAGGGAGAAAAAGAAAATAACAAAGCAAATATTTAATTCAACCAGCAATGAATTGGGTTACGATCAAAAGGTGTTACGCTTACGCTACGGCCAATTCATGGGCGAAGAAGCAGAATCAGGAATTGCTCAGGAGGCTGTTCATTATGATGATGAACAGGAAGCCGATCCCACCAAGCAATTCGGGCATCAGCATGATACCGAAAACGAGCACAACCTTGTGGATCAGAAAAAAGGTGTAGCACCCGGTCACGTTCACGCCAACGAATTGAAAGATCCTGATGAAAAAGAAGATCCCGCAAAAGCCTTCATGCACAATCATGATGATTCAGAAGAAGCAACTTTCTTTATTCAATCAGTAAAGGCAAAATTAAAAGCCGCGCTTACCATCATGTGGGATGCCGAACTTTATCTTCGATTGTATGAACCTGAGAAATCATTGCCGTATCAATACAAAGTGTTGAACCTATTGAAGGAGATCAGCAATGATTCGCGAATCTATGTTCACCGCACAGGATTTGATCCTCCGCCTTTAAAAGAAGAGAAACGATTGACAGCAGATTTGTCGGAGGTAAAAACAAATACCAATCGTTATACAAATACCACGGAAGAAAACTATCCCGACATCCGACAGGCTCTTCTTGATATAGAAAAGTCATTGCAAATGAATCCGGTGTCCGTTTCAAAAGCAAATTTGACAGCCTTCTCAAAAGCAGGACAGGAACTTTCTGTTGTAGCCATCGAACAACCCGCTGTTTATCTAAAAACACTATCGCTTCTTAAGGCGCTGGCCGATCAACAAGTGAAACAAGAAGATCTGCGCGAGTCGTTGATGGCGGTGCGCAAGAGTTTGTGGAAAGTCCTGCCACAAGAATCAACTTCTCCTGCTCAACATCAGTCAACCAAAAGCGAACTAGATCAATTGTTTTTACAAAGCCTTGAAGAAGTAAAGCATGACTAGCTCCTGGCTGACATTTAATCCTGTATTTCCCCTTTGGGCAATTGCATTGCTGACACTACCCATATTTGCTTTTTTTATTTGGAGGGAGATCAAGCGTCCGCATAAATTTTTACTGGCTAGAATTATCGCTCAATTACTCGTTCTCATTTCTATTTTAGGATTACTGATTCAACCCTCTTATCGCGAGCAGCAGACTGAGTCTTCTATTCTTTTACTCACACCCAGCTATGACAAATTGAAAGTAGATAGTCTGCTAAAAGTAAATAGCTCTTTCAAAATAATTCGCATGAAAGAAGCAAAGACTTATGCGAACTCAGAAGTTTTGACTTCTTATCACAACTTAGCAAAGATTGGAAGAGACATTAAGATTGTGACGGGCCAGGGACTTCCAGAATATGCTCTTGAGTTATTAAAACAAAAAGATTTCAAGTTTATTCCTGCTCCCTTCCCTCATGGTGTTACTGAGTTATCTATTCCAAAACAAACCGTAGTTAATAAAAGAAGCACGGTTAAAGGAATTTTTAATGCCTTTGGGAAAACAAAGTTGAAATTAATCGGCCCTGCGGGTGGTGAAGATTCTGTTACTTTTAACAGCTCGGGTCAGTTTCCTTTTGACCTTTCTTTCAAGCCAAAACTGTCTGGATTGTTTGTCTATGAATTATCGATTCAGGATGGCGCCTCCACAACACTTGAAAAATTGCCACTGGAGGTTATGCCGGAGCAAAAACAAAAAATTCTAATTCTCGAAAAATTTCCGACTGCCGAAGTTCGCTATCTAAAAAATTATTTAACGGAGAAGGGTCATTCACTAGCGCTACGTCATCAAATCTCCAAGACTGATTTCAAATATGAGTTTGCCAATTTAAATTCTACCAGGATCGATCGGCTAACTCCTGAAGTAGGAGAAACTTTTGACTTGATTTTTATTGACGACAAAGTGCTCGCTGAATTCAGCGCCTCTGAGAAAAACTATCTCGAAAGTGCCGTTCAGAATGGTTTGGGAGTCGTTATTCTATCCGATGATTTCTCTGAAAAGGATAAAACGTTCAAGCGACTCCTCCCCATTAAAACAAAGCAGCTAGCTACAGATACTATCCAATTGCGATTGGGTCATTCAAAACTTTATACCATTCCTTTTGTACCAGTTGAAATCGCTCCCAATGCTTCCATCCAACCTATCTTACAACACAAAGGCCGCGTGCTTTCAGGATATCTATATTCCGGTGCGGGAAAAGTTGGCTTTCAATTATTAACAGAAACGTATCGCATCAGTCTGGAAGGAAATGAGGATGATTACGCTTTCATCTGGTCTGATCTGATCGAACGAACTGCACGGTCAAAAAACGAAATGTTTAAGATTAGTCTTGTAAATGATTTCCCTTACTATTCCGATGAACCATTAACGTTAGACATCATTTCTTCAGGAACCCAACCATCGCTATACGAAAACAATAATTCAATTCCGTTAGAAGAGGATGTCATCATCGATGACTACTGGCATGGAAAGAGTTGGGCAGGCAAACCTGGATGGAATAAGCTCATCACACAAGATTCAACTCAATTTAATTATTTTGTTTCGAACGAAAATGAATGGAGGTCGCTTCGTCTTGTCAACCAAATTAAAGCAAACATGCTCGTTCAATCCTCCGATTCCGGCACGAACGATTCGATTCAATTTATCCACCAACCAATTCCAATTCTGATCTTCTTTTTGATTTTCTTATTCGCCTCTGGATTTTTGTGGTTAGCCCCTAAAATCTAAACCTGTCTTCTCCATAAAAAAGGAAATCCCAACACCTCGGTCGGGGCTTCGAACCTAACCTGTAAAGAAAGTCTTAAGTGCATTAAAGCTTTTTGACGGCTGTATAACAAGAAAAGGATAAGGTTGATTAAAATAGAAGGCGTGGAATCGTAAAAATCTGTTGAGTGGCAAAAAAATTGTTTGGTCAGTTTTCAGGGGTATGTTCCGGATGAGACAAGGATGAGTTTACTTTGGGCTTTTCAGCTACTTTTACCTTCCAATTTTTAATTTATCAATGGAATTACGCTTAGACACCGGCTATAGGCAAATTTTGAAAATGGCATTGCCCATTTCGCTGGCCATGCTGGTGCCGCAGATCAATTTCATTACCAACAATATTTTTTTAGGCGGTCTTGGTGAGCGGGAATTAGCAAGCGCAGGTATCACGGGTGTTTTCTATCTCATATTCGCAGTCATTGGCAATGGACTTAACAATGGATTACAGTCACTGATTGCTAGAAGGGCTGGACAAAATCTTCCGAAAGAAATTGGTCGTCTTTTTTATAACGGTGTTTGGGTGGCGTTGGTCATTGCGGCCTTAGGAATAGTAGTTACCTACATTTTCGCTCCGATGATACTGAGGGCGACCATCCATGATACGCAAACGGCTGATCAGGTTATCAATTTCCTGCTGATTCGTATTTGGGGATTGCCCTTTTTATACCTCTATGTAATGCGAAATGCATTACTGGTTGGCACTAACCAAACCAAATTTCTTGTTTGGGGAACTCTATCAGAAGCTGTAGTCAACATCGTGCTCGACTATGGACTTATCTACGGTCACTTTGGATTGCCACAGATAGGATTCAATGGCGCTGCTTATGCATCCATCATTGCCGAGGCAACAGGCTTGGCGGTAATTTATCTTGTCATCCACTTCAAAGGCATCCATAGGAGTTTCTCTCTTTTTGAGCAAACAAAAATAGATTTTTCGGTCACCAAGTTGATACTGATACAGTCTGCTCCTCTCATTGTGCAATATGGGATCAGCATCATGAGCTGGGAATATTTTTACATTCTCATTGAACACCATGGTGCACGCGCATTGGCTATCTCCAACACCATGAGAAATATTTTTGGTTTATTTGGTATTTTTTGCTGGGCATTTGCCTCCACAACCAATACAATGGTAAGTAACATCATTGGCCAAGGACGAACAGAGGAAGTAATGCCATTGATCGGACGGATTGTAAAACTAAGTTTGAGCATTTCGGCCGTTACGTTTGTGGTATTGAATGTCGCTCCTGAAATTTTCCTCTCTTTCTATGGCCAGGGTGATGAATTCATTAGTGAGGCTATACCAGTCGCTCGCATTGTTTCGCTTGCGCTGATGATGATGTCCTTTGGCACCATCTGGCTCAATGCCGTGACGGGCACCGGCAACTCTCAGGTAAACTTGTTGATTGAGTTAATAACCATTATCATCTATTGTATCTACGTGTATGTCGTGCTCGAATATCTGAACCTGCCTATCACGTGGGGTTGGGCCAGCGAATGGGTGTATTGGATCAGCATGTTCTCCATGGCGTTTGTCTATATGAAGTCTGGGAGATGGAAAGGGAAGGTAATTTAGGTGTTCGTTGTTTGTTATTCGTTGATCGGGTCTTTATCAAGGGCATCTCTAAAAACCTTGTCTTTAACCAGCGCATTCTTAATATTTCTCCAATGAACTCAAAAAGTAAAGCGGTGTTTCAGGAGTCACCTTTTTAAAATCTCATTTAATACTACCCTCTAAAAGTAGAAGGTCAAAAAGAGTTTAGAGGGGCCTTAAACTATTTAACTTCACCAATCATCCCACAGAAAAGCGAGTTTTGAAAAAATACGTTCTCTTCATCTTGGTTGCCTTCG
Source organism: Bacteroidia bacterium (assembly GCA_031414855.1). Lineage (GTDB taxonomy): Bacteria > Bacteroidota > Bacteroidia > Cytophagales > Cyclobacteriaceae > ELB16-189. The sequence goes on from JANOQK010000033.1 coordinate 9,192, forward strand.
CTGCACTTCCCTCTTTCTCGCAAAAAATATTCAGGGGAATTGTAATTGATTCTGCCTCCTTTGAAGAACTCCCCAGTGTCATCATACAAGTAAAAGGTACTGAAAGGCGAACCATCTCTTTCACCACTGGTCATTTCTCCATTGCGGCATCCTCTCAGGAGACCCTGATATTCACTATGCTTGGATATCACCCTGTGGAGTTGCCCTTGTTGTTCGAAGAAGATGTGATGCTCATCCGCATGAGCGAACAGATACTACTATTGGACGAAGTCACAATCAAGGCAACTCGTTTATACCCCAATGAGATAGTAAACCGCACCAAGGTGGCACCAAAGCGAATGAGTGCGCTACAGGGTGTTGTCTCTCCTATCGATTACTTCTGGAAACTGGAGCGCGAAAAACGAAAACTTGCTCGCATTGTGGAAGAAAATAACAAAGCACAAACCTATCTGCAGGTCATTACCGACCCTGTTGTAAAAGAGATCATAATGAAGGCCTACAGCATAACAGAATTGGCTTACTACGAACGATTAGCCTTGTTTAATCAACAGCAAGCTTCCATTGCCTATTCTGCCGATCCAGAAGAAATCATGGAATCCCTTCATGCTTTTTTTCAAGCTCTGGCAAACAAGAGGTAAAGGATACCTCTGACTTTGACAAATCTTTACTTCTTTCCAGACAGAAATTTTTGACCGATTAAAGTATCTTTGGCTCCACTATTTCCAACATTGGAAATGAGGGGTGATCTAAATTAAGAACCATGTCTATACAAAAAAGATTTTCAGCTCCGCAGCTTGAACGTATCAAGGCTGCCGTGCGCGAGGCCGAAAGCAAGATCTCTGGTGAGATTGTGCCTGTATTTGTAGAAAAGAGCGGCCTCTATAGTGTGGCCAATTATCGTGCGGCCCTTCTTGGTGCAGCCCTTACCTTCCTGTTCATTGTCATCTCAGACAGATATATGCCATCATTGGCTATTTATGATCGTGATCCGCTTCTTTTTTTCATTTTCGTTTCATTAGGAGGTTTTATTGGTGCATTGCTAGCGAATTTTATCCTTCCAATAAAGCGTTTGTTGCTAAGTCAATATCACTTTGATCAGGCCACAAAAAAGCGAGCAGACACTGCATTTCTGGAAGAAGAAGTTTTCAACACACGCCAGCGCACTGGCATTATGATCTTTGTTTCGTTCTTTGAACATGAGGTAATAGTGATGGCCGATAGAGGCATCAGCAAAGTAGTAGACCAGAAAGTGTGGGACAACCTTGTGCGGGGCATCATCGAGAATGTGCGTAATGGAAAAATTACCGAAGGCATGGAAGCTGCCATTCAAAAATGTGGTGAGATATTGCTAGAGAAAGGTTTTGTGATTTCACCCGATGATGTAAACGAATTGAATGATGATTTGCGAATAGAGTAGTCTTTTTGAATCAACATTAACCTTACTAATTTTCTTTCGCAATGAAGTATATTTTCTTTCTCCTTTTCTTTACCCATTCACTTTTGGTGCTTTCACAACGTGCCATTCCTCCACACGGTGGTGTTTGGGTGCGCGATGAAGCCAGTCTACTTTCGCCTGCAGCTGTTTCACAGCTTGAAGCCATATTGAAAGGCTATCGCGATTCAACCTCAAATCAAATCGCCCTTTATATTATTCCAACTTTGGATGGCGATGATATTGATGATTATGCAAACCGGGTTTTTACGGAGTGGAAATTGGGCGATGAGAAAAAAGATAATGGCGTATTATGGCTCATTGCAGTTAACGATCGCAAACAACGTATTGAAGTAGGCTTGGGATTGGAGGGAAATTTGACAGACGCTTTGTCAAGTCGAATCAACCGCAATGAAGTAGCGCCTTACTTTAGAGAAGGCAATTATGATGCAGGTATTCAGGCTGGCCTTACCGGAATAATGAAAGCCATTCAAGGCACTTATGTCAACGAAGATCCTCCATCAACCAGGAGAAAAGGTAAAAGATCTCCACTGGCATCCATTATTATCATAATTGTCATTTTAGTCTTAATGTCTCGCAGAAAAGGCGGGGGTGGCGGAGGTGGTGGTGGATATTGGTCAGCAGCTATGTTGGGTGGGCTATTAGGAAGCAGCATGGGAAGAAGTTCTGGCTCATGGGATTCCGGAAGTGATTTTGGTGGCGGAGGACTTTCTGGAGGAGGGGGGTCAAGTGATTCGTGGTAGACTTTAAATTTCTTATGCATATCCTCCAGACAAAAGTAGACAGTAGGCAAAACGCAGTAGGCAATCGCGGTCGTTATTATTACCTATTGCCCATTGCCTATTGCCTATTATCCCTGCTGTTATTTGCAACACCTTATTTGACCAACGCTCAAAAGGTCGTACCAGAGCTGTGGGGTCAGCGCGTGCATGACGATGCTCACATATTAAAACAAGAAACAATCGATGCATTAGAACAACGCTTGAAAGCATATGAAGATTCTACTTCCAATCAAATCGCTATCCTCACGGTTACTTCATTGGATGGAGAGGTGCTCGAAGAATATTCTTTGAAGGTTGCTGAGGCCTGGAAGCTTGGACAAAAAGACAAAGACAACGGTGTGCTATTGCTTATTGCTGTGAATGATCACAAAATGAGGATAGAAGTGGGCCATGGACTGGAAGGTGTACTTACCGATGCTCACAGCAACCGCATCATTCGAAATGAGATGACACCAAATTTTCGCAACAGTGATTATGATGTTGGCATAACAGCAGCAGTAGATGCAATGATTAAATCCATTGGCGGAGAATATTCTGCAGAAGATAGCGATGATCTCAACGATCTTACCATGGGGCAACGTATCGGTATTGGTTTAGGACTTTTTGTATTCCTCGGCATCTTTGCTTTTTTCGGATTGGTTACACCGGGTGGAACAGGTTGGTTCATTTACATTTTCCTGATTCCATTCTATGCACTCTTCCCTATCATTGCGGTAGGTACCACCTACTGGTATGTGCCTATCTTAGGCTATCTTGTTGCGTTTCCTATTTTGAAAACCTGGATCAAAAAATCCGCATGGGGACAAAAGCTCACAAAAAATATAAGCAGCGGGTCGAGCAGTGGTGGATCTTCGGGCCGATGGAGTAGCGGAGGGGGTTCTTCTGGAGGCAGCAGCTTCTCAGGAGGGGGTGGAAGCTTTGGCGGTGGTGGAAGTAGTGGATCATGGTAATGACAAATCAAAACTCTTCTATATTTAATAGTTACTTAAAGTCCTCTCTCTTTAGGTTAACATTCTTTTTACTTCTTGTCTTCCTTTCAAATTGGGCAATTGCTCAAAAAGCTATTCCGGAGCTTTGGGGTCAACGCATACATGACGATGCCCACGTGCTGAAACAGGAAACAATAGATGCGCTTGAGCAACGACTGAAAGTATATGAAGATTCTACTTCTAATCAGCTCGCTATACTTACAATTACCTCATTAGAAGGAGAAGTTCTTGAAGAATATTCGTTAAGAGTGGCCGAGGCTTGGAAGCTTGGTACTAAAGAAAAAGATAACGGTGTCTTGTTACTCATTGCAGTAGATGATCACAAGATGAGAATAGAAGTGGGCCACGGACTTGAGGGTGTGCTCACTGATGCACATAGTAACAGAATCATTCGTAACGAACTTACACCAAACTTTCGCAACGGTAATTATGATGCTGGCATTACTGCTGCCGTAGATGCGATGATCAAATCTATTGGAGGGGAATATTCTTCGGAAGACAGTGGCGGTAGTATGAGCACAACTAATATACTTCTGTTAGTAGGTATCATTTTGGTCTGCGTTTTCTTCATAGGCCAGGCTTTCTATAAAGAATTTACAAGCCATTCTACTGGTGGTAGTACTTCAAGCAAGTCTGGATCATCCTCACGTGCCAGTAGCTTTTCATCCTCAAGCAGATCTTCTTCCAGTGGCAGTAGCTTTTCGGGTGGCGGTGGAAGCTTTGGAGGTGGTGGAAGTAGTGGGAGGTGGTGATAACTCCTACAGTTCGCTGACAAAAAAATCAGGGCAGAAAAGAAAAAACCAGTTTCTTTAATTTTAGCTTTAGTGGGAGACATTAGCCAAACCATTTTCAAAATGAAAAGACTATTCTTCCTTCTATTGATTCTTGTAGTAACAAGATGTTCGGACAAGAAACCAACATTTGATGCTCCAATTCTTAAAAACATTGGTGATTATCAAGTTACCGTCACTACTAACTCTGAATACTCACAACTCTTTTTCAACCAAGGTGTAATAATGGCCAACGGATTTAATCATGCAGAAGCTGAACGGTCATTTCGTGAATCAATAAGACAAGACTCAACATTTGCAATGGGTTATTGGGGGATTGCTTATGTGCTTGGCCCAAACTATAATTCTGGTGGCCAAAATATGGGCGCGGTTAATGACATAAAGAATGCCGTTAGAGATGCAGTAAGGTTCAGCAAGAACTCAACTCCTTGGGAAATAGCTGTAATCAAAGCCATCCAGATTAAGTTTCCTTCTGATTCTGTAACAACTGACAATGAAGGTTATTCTTCTTCTATGAAAGCGACATTTTCTCAATTTCCTGAGAATGATTTTGTAGCAACACTTTATGCCGAGTCCATAATGAATTTACATGCATGGAATTTTTATGTAAGAAAAGGAGGCGCGCCTCAACCCTGGACACCTGAATTAGTCGAAGTGCTGGAAAAAGCGATGGCCATCAATCCAATAAATCCACTATCCAACCATCTTTATCTCCATGCTACTGAAGGTGGACCTCATGTTGAAAGAGCGTTAGCAAGTGCCGAAAGATTGAAAACGTTAGTCCCATCAGCAGGACATTTGGTTCACATGCCGTCACACATTTATATAAATACAGGAGACTATCATGAAGGTTCGATTGCCAATGAACGTGCGGTGGTTGCCGACAGTATCTATATTGCTGAATGCAAATCTCAAGGAGTATATCCTCAATACTATTATCCGCACAACTACCATTTTCTGGCCGCAACAGCAGCTTTTGAGGGGAGGGGGTCAAGGTCAATTGAAGCGGCATACAAAACAGTAAGCATTTTGGATAAAAAGTACTTTCGTGAGGCTGGCTATGAAACAGTTTTACATTACGCTACAATTCCTATGCATGTTTTAGTGAAGTTTGAACAGTGGGAAAAGATTCTTATCAGTCCTAAACCTGATGATGATTTGGATTACCCCAACGCCATTTGGCATTACGCAAGAGGAATGGCTTATGCCAACACGAATAAACTAAGTGAAGCTCAAAATGAATTGGATTCCTTAGATAAATTAAGTGAATCAGAGAACGTAAAGAAAATCATAATTTGGTCAATAAATCCGGCTGAGCAGGTTTGTAAAATTGCATCAAACATTCTAAAAGCTGAGTTGCTAACAAAGAGAGGAGACTATAAAACAGCAATTGAACTCCTTAAGCAAGCAATTGTTCTTGAAGACAATTTAAATTATACTGAACCACCCGATTGGTTTTTCTCCGTAAGACATATTTTGGGTGACGACCTCATGAATTCTGGGGACTATGTTGGGGCTGAAAAAATATACAAGGAAGATTTAGCGTACTGGCCAAAAAATGGTTTTGCACTTAACGGACTTTATGAGAGCCTAAAGGGTCAAAATAAAATGAAAGAAGCCGAAGACATTAAGAAACAATTTGATTTGGCATGGAGATATGCTGACTCAGAATTAAAATATTCACGGATTGACAAAGACAACAGACAAAACCTGGTATTGAAAGTTGACAAAGATTCGCCAAATACTTTGGTATACTTGGCGAGTTCCCTTTGCTTAACAAAGTAAAACCAAGAGATTGAGTTGAGCAGGTGTGACAAAATGTAAGACTCGAATGAAGTGTGGAGAAGGGGCTACTACCCAAGTAGGTGCAAGTAGGGCCGGGCGTTTGTAACGCGTGCCACCACTCACCAATCTCACAGCGATTTCAAATAATCAATACTCCTCTTCAGCGCCACCTCAGGTTCGTTTACCATATCTTGTTCTACAAAGAAATGCTTCACGCCTGATTTTTGTGCTTGCGCAATAATCGCTTTTAGATCAATCACACCATCGCCAGCTGTGGTCATGAAAGGAAAGGGTTCAATCCACTGCCTTGGATCTCCCCCATCACCTGAGAATTGTTTTTCCTCTTTCATGTCTTTCACATGCATCAGATGATAGCGACCTGGATAGTTTTTTAAGTAAGATAGCGGATCGGCACCACCTGCTACTGTCCAGTAAATATCCATTTCTAAAAAGACAAGGCTTGGATCGGTGCTCTCCAAAATTACATTCAATGGAATTTTGCCTTCCATTTCTTTCAAGCCATATCCATGATTATGATAACTGAATTTCAAGCCCACTTTTTTTGCCTGCTCACCAATGTGATTAAACTCATCTGCGATTCTTTTATAGTCGTCCAACGTCTTTCGTTTATCTGGGGGGATAGCAGGCAATCCAGCATATTCGAATCC
>JANOQK010000034.1:0-25544 GCA_031414855.1 Bacteroidia bacterium
GCTCACCGATTTCGCCAATTCGCTTCTTAGTGAAACTATCGACAATATTCCTACCTGTGGTATTGTCGGATCAAAAGTTAAGGTGAAGACCTGGAAGGAAACAACCTTTGGTAGCGGAGAAATGAAATTCTTTGACTTCCCAAAAAACAAAACAGGTTAATTATTTCTTGTTAACCGGTGCATAGTCGAACACCCTCTTCTTCAGTATACCCATTTCTTTGAAGCGATAACCAATCATCAATCGGAAGGTGGTGATTTCATTTGAAAAGCTTACCTGCTCAAATCGCAAACTTCGTGTTTGACTCGAATAACTAATGCCACCAAAAAAACGATTTCCATTATAGCCTACTCCAATCCTGGTGGATTGAAATGTACTTATTCGAATATCATATCGCACAGGCCCACCTTCTTCTCTATAGCGAATCCAATAATGTGCAGGCCCAAGTATCAAAGTCAGATTAAGAAAAAAATTTTGATATACCAGATTATAACTATAGCCGGGGCCAATACCCAAAGAAGTAAACTTCATACTGTAGGCAGCGGAACCTGATCCAAAACCAGCCCTTTCACTTTGCTTAATCAAAGCAGAGTCTCCCTCCAGGTTAAAAGAAGAAATGATATAACTAAAGAGAAACGAACCACGACTGCTTCGTTGCCTTTCAGTAAAGGTGTAAGCCGATCGCATTGAAAATTTATCTGCATTGAATATATACGAAAATGCTAAACCGAAATTCCTGGTCTGTAGATCATCACGGTGTGGATAGGGCTGATTTGCAGGCAGAACCAAATTAGGATTTGAAAAATAAAAACCAGAATATTTTTGATGGTAAGCATCCAGCATCCATTTTTTTGAAATCGTATTGATTCTAAAATCACTGGCCGTGCTTGTCCCATATCGCTCCTGATTCTTTACGTTTATAGGAACGGACAACGATGCCTCAAGCCCGACTTCAAAAATATTTAATGAAAGCCCTACACTATAGGAGGTGTTGGGTTTAAACGTTAGGCTTTTGGCAGGATCCTGAATACTGGAAATATCAAATGACATATTTCTCTTTTTAAGCACCGGCCCTAAGAAAAAATAGTCTGAAAAATGTTCAACGTACTTATGTCTAACCGAATCTTGTTGACTAAAGCCTTGCTGAAAAAAAGAAGAAACAAGAACAATCAGTACGGCTGGCCTTTTCAAAAACATAACTCCCTGTCCTTAAGTTAGTAGTAATTTAGCAGGTCATAATATATACTCGCTCAAATCACGATTCTTGGCAAGGGTACTTAACTTCTCATTCACCATGGCCTTTGTAACATGAATTTTTGAATTTGCCTGAATTTTGTCCGGCACATCAAACAGAAATTCATTCAATAATTTACTCATTACGGTGTGCAATCTACGGGCACCAATATTCTCAAGATCTGCATTGATAGCAAATGCAGTTTGGGCAATCTCCTCAACAGCATCATCCGCAAAAGAAATTTCAACTCCTTCAGCTTCAAACAAAGCGCTGTATTGTTTTGTCAATGCATTCTTGGGTTCCTTCAAGATTCGAATAAAATCTTCCTTTGTAAGATTCGTGAGCTCTACGCGAATAGGAAAACGACCTTGAAGTTCAGGAATCAAATCCGATGGTTTTGAAACATGAAACGCACCGGCCGCAATAAACAACACGTGGTCCGTCTTTATTACGCCATACTTTGTGTTGACTGTGCTGCCCTCCACAATAGGAAGTAAATCACGCTGAACACCCTCACGGCTTACATCTGGGCCACCACCTTTGCCATTACCAGACGCTATCTTATCAATCTCATCAATGAAAATCATCCCGGCATCTTCAGCTCTTCGAATGGCCTCCTCCTTCACTTCATCCATATCGATTAGTTTGGCTGCTTCTTCTTCTAACAAAAGCCTGCGTGCTTCCGCCACTGTCACTTTTCTTTTTTTTGCTTTTTTCGGCATCATACCACTGAGCATCTCCTGAAGATTTATCATAGAGGCTTCATCGATCATGCCTGCACCCACCATACCTACACCAGGCCCACCTCCACCTTGCTTAATATTGATATCGATCTTGCGGTCTTCCAACTCACCGTTTCTTATTTTGTCTCTGAATAGATTCCGCGTTCGTTCATTTAACTCTACATCAGTGGTAGGTGTATCCTGCCCCTCTATTTCATTTCCAAAACCTGCAGGCTTGGAAGTAGTTTGTCGCATTGGAGGAATCAGCGCATCGAGAATAATATCTTCCACAATACCGGCTGCCTTTTCTTTCACTTCTTCTTTCTTTCTAGCCTTTACCATGTTGACGGATTGCTCCACCAGGTCACGAACCATACTTTCTACATCGCGACCCACATAACCGACCTCGGTGAATTTTGAAGCCTCCACTTTCACAAAAGGAGCATCGGCTATTTTCGCAAGCCTTCTGGCGATTTCTGTTTTACCAACACCAGTCGCACCAATCATCAAAATGTTGTTGGGTATGATCTCATCCTTCATATCCGAAGAAATATTCATTCTACGCCAACGGTTACGCAAAGCAATGGCCACATTTCTCTTAGCATCGTGTTGCCCCACAATGTATTTGTCAAGTTCCGTTACAATTTGCTGGGGTGTTAAATATTTTGAATCCATCTGATCAATTTTGAATGATTAAAATTCCGACACAACACTCTTACTTTCTTGTCACTATTTTTTCAATGTTTGCTGAAAGAGATACCTGATAACATCCTCCTGTTACGTAGCCTATCCTACTAACTGCCATCTCCGTAGTTTTTACACGAGCCAAAACTCCAATTGAAAATCCTGAGCCACCGCCCGCATTTTCTAGTTTTAACTCCTGATGTTTCAAAAAATTATAGCCCACCATAAGATTTGCATTCTTATGAACCAATAGTTCCGCTCCTAAATTAAGGTGCGCAACCACCTTATCCAATGCATTGGGTTGCTCACTTTCATCAATAGAATTATCATATATAATATCTGCTGTTGTCAAATGATGGGCCGTAAAGGAGAATCTAATAGGCATGTGCTTGGGCTTAAAGGTAACACCTGCCTGAACATCAAACGGGAGCCTAGAGGAACTTGTCTCTGAATATTCAGAAACAAGAAAGCCGAAATTTTTTATCACTAATCCAACTTTTAAATCCTGCTGCGGATGAATAAATACGCCTCCGAGATCAAATAGAATTGCATTGGCACGATACCCGGCCATATTTGAAAACACTCCCTTCACATTCACACCTAGTCTGAAGTTATTAATCCGATGACTCTTTCCTATAAAGATTGCAGTTTCTCCCGAATTAAATTTACCCGTTGCCACGCCAATCGCATCGTATCCATCAATTTGTCCGTATCCAAGGTGTTGGGCACCAAACGAAAGTGCTCCCACGTTCTTAAATTTATGTTGATATGAAAAATTTGTCATTCCGACATTGGCAAAATAAAACAAGTAGCTGGCTGATCCCCAGCCATTAGTAGTATCGCCAGCCAGCGCTGGATTTGACTGAAAAAAATTTACATTCTGATTAGCTGAAGACACATTTATTCCACCAAGAGATGAAAGCGTTGCATTGCCTGGGACATTCAGAAATTCAAAAGATTTTGTTTGTGCTTCAAGCGAAGTGGGAATAAAAATAAATGAAACAACAATGACGATTGCAAGTAAAGGAAATCTCTCCAACCTTATTATTAATTCCTTAAAGGAAAAAAATAGCATCTTAGAGGAGTCCAGGAATTCCATTATGCGTTAAGCTGCCTTCACCTCACCCACCTCAAACTTCAAGGGTTTCTTCACTTTATCTTTTAACAAGGCAAATTTAAGCACATCCTCCACGGTATCTACATAGTGAAAGGTTAGTCCTTTAATGTAATGTTTTTCAATCTCGGCTATATCACGCTTATTTTTTGCGCTAAGAACTATCTCTTTAATCCCACTGCGCTTAGCAGCCAATATCTTCTCTTTAATGCCACCCACCGGCAAAACTTTTCCGCGAAGGGTAATCTCACCTGTCATGGCGAGATTCTCTTTTACTTTACGCTGGGTAAAAATAGAAGCCAATGAAGTGAGCATGGTGATACCCGCAGATGGCCCGTCTTTTGGAACCGCTCCAGCAGGCACATGAACATGCAGATCATATTGTTGAAACACACGATGATCAATCCCCAAAGAAGTAGCATTGGATTTTAGATAGGAAAGCGCTGCCATAGCAGATTCTTTCATCACATCACCCAATTGTCCAGATAGGGTCAATGCTCCTTTTCCTTTATTCACACTTGATTCTACAAAAAGAATATCTCCACCAACCTGAGTCCACGCAAGACCGGTAACCACACCTGCAATATCATTTCCCTGATAAAGCTCTTCATCAAAGATTTCAGCACCCAAAATCTTAACAACGCTATTCGGTGATATCAACTTATCAAACTTCTCCTCCATCGCTACAGACTTGGCAATGTTTCTGATCACCGAACCGATCTTCCGTTCGAGATTTCTTACGCCCGACTCCCGTGTGTAGCTTTCAATCACCTTCAGAATTGCTTCCTTTGTGAAGGAAACATCCTTTGGTAGTAACCCATGTTCTTTCAATTGCTTAGGCACCAAATGCTTTATCGCAATTTGTTGCTTTTCTTCAACAGTATAGCCAGTTAGCTCAATGATTTCCATACGATCGCGTAAAGCAGGATGAATGGTATCAAGTGAATTGGCTGTGGCTATGAAAAGGACTTTGGATAGATCATACTCCACTTCAAGATAATTATCTCCAAAGGCATTGTTCTGTTCAGGGTCAAGTACTTCCAGCAATGCGGAAGAAGGATCACCTCTGAAATCAGAGCGCACTTTATCAATTTCATCTAATATGAAAACAGGATTTGATGATTTCGCTTTCTTGATATTGGATAAAATCTTTCCAGGCATGGCTCCAACATAGGTCTTTCGATGACCTCGTATCTCAGCTTCATCGTGCAACCCACCTAACGACATTCTTATGTAATGACGTTGAAGAGATTTTGCAATGGATTTTCCCAATGAAGTTTTTCCAACACCAGGCGGGCCATACAAACATAAAATCGGGCCTTTCATATCTTGCTTTAACTTTAACACAGCGAGATATTCAAGAATGCGAGTCTTTACCTTTTCTAGTCCGAAATGATCCTTATCCAAAATCTTTTTTGCCCGTCTTAGATCAAAGTCATCTTTTGTATACTCCTCCCACGGAAGGTCAAGCATGAACTCAACATAGTTCATCGCTACAGGAAATTCCGCAGCTTGAGGATTGATTCGTTGGATTTTATCTAACTCTTTGTTAAAGTGAGCCATCGCCAGAGGAGTCCATTTCTTTTCGGCTCCACGCTTGCGAAGTTTTTCAACTTCCTTGTCTGGCCCATCAAAACCTAATTCATCTTGCAACACTCTTATTTGTTGACGCAAAAAGTAATCACGCTGTTGTTGGTCGATATCCGTGTGTACTTTCTTTTGTATCTCATGCTTGATCTCCAGCATCTGAATTTCTTTGAGCATGTATTGCAGTAGCAAAGTGCCGCGATCAATAATATTATTCGTTTCTAATATCTTTTGTTTATCTGAAACCTCCACATTTAAGTTGGAAGACAGAAAGTGTATAAGGAATGCTGTGCTTTGAATGTTATCCAGAGCAATATGAGCTTCTTGTGGAATTTCGGGATTCAACTTCAATATTTTAAAAGCAGCGTCCTTTAATGATTGGACTAATGCCGTTACCTCTTTACTTTTTAAGTCAAGCTGAGGCTCTGTCTTTAATTCAATCTTTGCGGTAAGAAAAGGCTCATCAGAAATAAACTCTCTTATATCAAACCGATTTTTTCCTTGAATAATAATGGTGGTATTGCCATCGGGAAGCACCAACATTTTAATAATGCGCGCTACCGTGCCAGATCGATATAGATCATCTGTTCCTGGCTCTTCTGCTTGTTTATTTTTTTGCGCGAGTACACCTATTATTCGATTGCCTTGATAGGCTTTTTTAATCAATCGAATAGACTTTTGTCGAGTTACAGTTATCGGTATCACCACACCGGGAAACAATACCGTATTCTTTATAGGAAGAATGGAGAGTTCTTCTGGAAGATCCTCTGGTTTTAGATCAGACTCTTGTTCCGGATTGATTAACTGGATCAATTCTTCCGAATCTTCCTGCACCATGGGTGTTATTGCTAATGATTTAAACATGAATTCAAATGCCAATTTGACACAAATAAATTACCTCTACAATACAAATAGTAAGAACTCTCTACTGGTCAATTGAAATGCCAAGCGTTGTAAATGAGGCAAATTTGTCCCAACTTTAGTTTGATACAGTAGACTTTTAATGACCTCCCAAAGATTGAAAACACGTCTTTTGATCCTTCTAGCCTTTCTTTTAACATGCTTAGAGGCAGATGTTTTTGCGCAAAGGGAGAAAAAGTTAAAAAAGGCCAGTGTTATTCAATTAAATGACTCACTGACTTCCTACAGCCAGTCTGACATATTCACGTTTCCAAATGTAAACAAGGGGCGCTACTATTCAGATGCTCCAAAACTAAAAAAAATACAACAATTGGATAACTCCGGGCAGGATGAGGCGATGTACAAAGAACTCAAAGGATATGTTGCGAATTTTGCAGTTGATAACTTTAGTAAGAATGCCCCTATGATCTGGAAGTTGGCTAAACTTTCAGAAAAGTACGGTCAAGCAGGGGAAGCCGTATTGTTATATAAACTTGTATTGAAACATCATCAACAGGGAATTGACATAGAAGAAATATATCATGTATACGACTCGATTGAAACCGACAAGAAGCAATACTATGTGCCGCTCGATTTCTACTACAAACTTGTGGATTATCGAAAAGAGATTGATACGCTTCGCGCACCGCGCGCCATACTAGTGAACATGGGTCAAGGCATAAATTCGGCTAAAGAAGATTATGGACCTACCATAGGCAATGTTGATTACCTGATGCTCTTCACCTCCAAACGCAACAAGAGCAAAGATAGTTATGAACCCGCCTATGATGAAGATATTTTTTTTAGTATTCGTTCAGATGGACAATGGCAATATGCGGAAGAGTTTAAAAAGATCAATACGAGTTATAATGAAGGTTCAGCATGCTTAAGTTCAGATGGCAAGCATCTTTTCTTTTCGAGGTGCAATGCTCCAGGCACTCTTGGCAATTGCGACATTTATGCTGCTACCTTAAAACAAGATAGCACTTGGGGAGACGTGAGAAACCTTGGCCCAAACATTAATAGCACAGGCTGGGACTCACATCCCTCATTAACACATAAAGGTGACACACTTTTTTTTGCCTCCAACAGAGTTGGTGGATTTGGCTTATCCGATATTTACTTTTCCATTAAGGACAAACAGGGCAATTGGCAAAAAGCACAAAATACTGGACCGATTATTAACACTCGCAACAGTGAGGTAAGCCCCTTCTTACATCATACATTTAATGTACTTTATTTCAGTTCCAATGGTCACCCTCTGAACTTTGGTGAGTTTGATATTTATAAATCCTCCCGGACTAAAACAAACTGGTCAGAACCAAAAAATATTGGGCCTCTTGTCAATGGTGTAGGAAGTGAATATTACTTTACCATTGATTCAAAATCGGAAGAGTTGTATTACGCAAGATCAAATGAAGATGACCTAAAAAATCTTGACCTCTATTCCTTCCCAGTGCCGATGGAAGCCCAACCGGAAGCCATTGTTAATCTTAAGGGATCCTTAAAAGATGAAAACGGGAAATCGATGAATGGAATCGTGTCTGTGATTGACCTCGATGAAGGCGTAGAAGTTGCTCCAAAGTTTTTGCGTGAAGATGGTGAGTTTGATTTCACTCTCATCAATAAACGAAACTATTTACTCATCATTCAAGGAGATGAATATTTCCGGATAGAGGAAATATTCTTTTTAGATGGAGATAAAGAGATCAACAAAATTGCCGAACCGATTGAAAGCAAAATTGCTTTTGAATCGTTGGAGTTTGAAAATGGCAAAGCTGACATCCTGCCTGCCATGCATAAAGATCTAGATAAACTTGCCAACTTCATGATTGATCATCCCGAATTAAACTTGAGAATCTCCGGTCATACCGATTCGGCAGGAAAAGAAGAGGCCAATCTTAGACTTTCCCAAGCCCGTGCCGATGCCATCAAGCAATATCTGGTTTTTGAATTTAAGGTGGACGATACCCGAGTGGAAGCCATTGGTTATGGTAGCTCCAAGCCAATTGTGACGGAGGTGACAGATGAACATAAGCAATTTAACAGACGGGTTGAGTTTGAAATTTACAAAGCTCAATAATTCACCTCTTATCAAATCCAGCTTTCAAATCGTATCTTCTTTTTTCATTTTTGTTCTACCTAAATCCTTTTTATGAAACAAGCCCTTTATCTCATGGCTTTGATGGCCTATGGATCATCTGCACTTGCCCAAACTGAAATCAATCCCAAAATCAAAATTGACAAAGACAAACAGTTTGTTACAACAGAACTAGATAAAAAATTCAACACTTATAAAGAAGTTGCCCGCGACATCTGGAATTATGCCGAGTTAGGTTTTCTTGAAACCCAAAGCACATCACGACTCCAGACAGTTTTGAAAGATGCGGGTTTCAATATCGAGAACGGAGTAGCCGACATGCCAACTGCATTTGTGGCTTCGTATGGTTCAGGTGAACCTGTAATAGGAATACTGGCTGAGTTTGATGCATTGCCTGGACTTTCTCAAGATAGTGTAGCGTTTAAAAAACCTATTATTGATGGCGGGGCAGGCCATGCTTGCGGTCATCATTTATTTGGTACAGCCTCCACTGCTGCTGCAGTTACCTTAAAAGACTGGTTGGTTAAAAACAAAAAGCAGGGAACCGTAAGAGTGTTTGGAACACCTGCGGAAGAAGGAGGAAGTGCCAAGGTGTACATGGTGCGCGATGGTTTGTTCGATGATGTAGATGTAGTGCTCCATTGGCATCCATCAAGTGAAAATGATGCCAGCCCTGAATCCTGTCTTGCTATAAAACAAGGTATGTTCAGATTTTATGGAAGATCGGCACATGCAGCCGCTGCACCTCAGGCCGGACGCTCCGCGTTAGATGGCGCTGAAGCTATGAACTACATGGTGAACATGATGAGAGAGCACATACCGCAGGAATCACGAATACATTATATCATTAGTAAAGGTGGATTAGCCGCCAATGTTGTTCCTGATTTTGCTGAGATGGAATACATGGTGCGGCATCCGGATGCGCGGATAGTCGAAGAACTTTGGAACAGGATTGTTAAGTGCGCGGCAGGTGCGGCAACAGGAAGTGAGACTACTATGAAATATGAAGTGATCTCTGGTTCTTACAATCTGCTTCGTAACGAAACACTTGCTAGGCTAATGAATAACAATTTAAAATTAGTTGGGGGTGTAAATTATACAGCAGATGAAGTTGAGTTCGCTAAAAAAATTCAAAGCACATTTACGTTCAAAGCCCCTCCTATTACTAATGCGCAAACAGTTGAGCCCTTTAAGACAAACGGCTTTTTTTATGCTTCTACAGATGTTGGCGATATTACCTGGGTTGTACCTACCACAGGTTTGGGCACTGCAACCTGGGTACCAGGCACACCCGCTCATTCATGGCAGGCTGTAGCGGCAGGTAATACAAATATTGGATTCAAGGCTATGATCAACGCTGCGAAAACAATTGCTATGACTGGAATAGATATTTTTAATAACCCCACAATTGTTGACAATGCGCAGAAAGAACTGGAAACAGCCGTTGGGCCAGATTTTAAATACAAGTCAATGATAGGAGATCGTAAGCCAGCATTGGATTTTAGAAAAGGAAAGCAGTGATTAGAGCCCAACTAAATTCCTGCTATAATAGAGAAGCCCAACTAAATTAGTAGGGCTTCTCTATTACGTCTCAAACGGATTTTATTATCCTCCTGTAAAAAACTTAGCGATGTCGTTATAAAAGGTAAACACCATTAACACAAGTAACATAGCCATTCCAATTTTCAAGGCAGTTTCAAAGAATTTCTCGGAGGGTTCTCTTCCACTTATCATTTCATAAAGCAAGAACATGACATAACCACCATCCAACGCAGGTATCGGCAAGAAATTCATAAAGGCCAATACCATTGATAACAAACCTGTCATTCGCCAAAAGCGTTCCCAATCCCATTCGGTGCCAAAGGCTTGAGCCATTCCGATAGGGCCTGATAATGATTTTCTGACAGACAACTCTCCGCCAAATATTTTTTTGAACGCCTTGAGTTGAATAAAGATCACTCCAAAAGCACGTTCTGTTCCTAAACCAATTGACTCCCCGAACCCATAATTAATGATCGCCAATTCATTCTTATCAAAGCCCTTGGCAAAAAAACCAATGGCCTCCTGATCTTTAAAACTTTCTTTAAAAGAGAGAATCTCATCTCCTCGTTTTACCTTGAACGAAATAGAATCAAGGGGTGCACCTTTTGCAATTTTATCAAGTTGATCTTTATAAACGATTGGCTGACCCTCCATTTCAACAAATTGATCGTCCGGCTTCAAGCCTGCTCTTTTGGCAACAGTGGCTATGGGTGTTGACGGCTCAATCAAATTGCCACTGGAATCCCGAACAAACTGAACATTATCCGAAACGCGTCCGACAATAGCTGGTATTCGAGGAGAAATAAAGGTAGATGCTGATTCCTTTTTGTTGAAATTTTCAATGAAGTTTCCTGGAATGGCAATCTTCAGTTCCTGTCCATCACGAAGAACCGTATAGTAAGAATCTTGCGAAAGCAATACATCGGGCTTTATGATGTCTTGAAAATCATCATAATCGTTGCCGTTAATTTTCACAATCTGGTCGCCTGTTTTAAAACCCAATTGCTCACCCAATTCCAACGCTTGAATACCACCGTGTGTGTTGACAAAGTTTTTAGGAATGTAGGTATCGCCCATAAAGAAAGTAAGACCGATGAAAATCATTATGCCTACAATTACATTGACAATGATTCCACCCATCATTACAATTAAGCGCTGCCAGGCTGGCTTGGCGCGAAACTCCCAGGGCTCGGCAGGAGCTTTCATTTGTTCCTTATCCATACTCTCGTCCACCATGCCGGCAATTTTTACATAGCCGCCAAGAGGGAACCAACCCACTCCAAATTCTGTGTCTCCTTTTTTGAACTTAACCAGAGAGAAGTTAAGCACATTGGCCATCGGGAATAAGAAATCAAAGAAGAGATAAAATTTCTCTACCCTGATCTTAAAAATACGAGCAGATATATAGTGACCCCACTCGTGCACCGTTATCAAAATCGAAAGGCTCAGCAGCAACTGAGCCGTCATTATTAATCCATCCATACTCTAATTTGATAATTTACTAATTTGAAGATTTGAAGATTAGGCTTTCAACCTGTTTACTATTTCAACTGCTATTTGTCTTGATTCCCTGTCTGTTTCCACATAATCATCATAGCCGGGATTACTCACATAATTCATTTTTGCCAGGCATTGTTCCACCACATCTGGCATTTCAAGAAAAGAAATTTTTTCTTTTAGAAATTCCTCCACAGCGACCTCATTTGCGGCATTTAGCACACATGGCATATTGCCGCCTCTATGCAACGCCTCAAACGCGAGCGCAAGATTACGAAAAGTTTCCATATCGGGCTTCTCGAAAGTGAGAGCTGGATATTGAGTAAAATCAAATCGTGGGAAGTCGCTTTTTAAGCGCTGAGGGTAGCTCATTGCAAACTGGATGGGTAAACGCATATCGGGCAGTCCAAGTTGCGCCTTCATGGAACCGTCTTCGAATTGCACCAAAGAGTGAATGATGGACTGAGGGTGAACCACCACCTCCACCTGCTCGGTTTTCAATCCAAATAACCACTTTGCCTCAATCACTTCCAGACCCTTATTCATCAACGAGGCAGAATCGATAGTCACTTTTGCACCCATACTCCAGTTGGGATGTTTTAGTGCCTGCGCTTTCGTTACTAATTTCAAATCATCAATTTTTTTTCCGCGAAAAGGCCCACCTGATGCAGTCAGAATAATTTTTTCAATCGGATTATGGAATTCTCCTACCATGCATTGGAAGATGGCGGAGTGCTCTGAATCAACCGGATAAATATTAACTCCTTTTTCACTTGCCAATCGTGTAATCAATTCACCAGCTACAACAAGGGTTTCTTTATTGGCAAGAGCTATTGCCTTCCCGGCTTCAATGGCTTTGATGGTGGGTTTTAAACCAGAATAACCCACAAGTGCAGTGAGCACAAGATCGATAGAGTCCATTTGCACCACAGACGCAAGTGCATTTTCACCTGCATAGGTTTTGATATGCAAGGGCTCTAAAGCTTCGCGAACCTTTGCATACTGATGTTCATTGACGATAACGACCGCATTTGGCTTGAACTTTATGGCCTGTGCTATTAAGAGATCCGCATTATTTTGAGCAGTGAGTACTTCCACTTCAAAGTCATCCGGATGTGCGGCAATAACTTCAAGTGCTTGCGTGCCAATGGAGCCTGTGGAACCGAGTATGGCGATTGATTTTTTTTGAGAATCCAATGTTTAAAAAATAAGTTTCCTAATTCGAACTTGAGTTTTCGTGACCACCGTGAAATTTGATTGCAGATCCTTTCCCTTTTCATTAAAAACCCTGAGAATAAGGTCTGACTTTTGGAGATTGGTAAGGCCACTTAACCGATATAAGACAATTCCACTTGAAGGTCTCTTGTTGCGAAATGCCAACTCTCCAAAATCCTTATCTACAGTTAGCAATAATAGCTTTTGAGAATAAGCAATATCCAATACGTGCAGATCAGTGGATCCACTTTCTATGAATGAAACGTGCTCAATTGAAAATCCTGCTTGCTTTAAATATTCATAAACAGGTATATCTACACTTTCGTCAGCTAAAATCTTCATCAGGTCAATGAAAAAGCAGTCTCATTCCGTATGGAGTCGTGTGCATAAGCAAGACATGCGTACACTGACTTTTTTGTTATTTGAGGGTGTGATTCTAAAATCTGACTTACAGCTTCCCCTTCGGATAACTTTTCCAAAATCAATTCCACAGTGATGCGAGTTCCTTTAACAATTGGCTTCCCCAACATTATTTTAGGGTCAGACGTGATGTGTTTCTTCCAATCCGTTTTCATAATATTCAAACCTTAAAGTCAAACAAATTTAACCAATTCCTCCGCAATCTTACGGTCATTGGCAAGGCGTGGTACTTTGTTTTGCCCTCCCAATTTTCCTACTGATTTCATGTATTCGATAAAAGAATTTTTTTTCAAAGAAACAATACGAAGGGTTCGCAAAATACTTCCTGTGATCAGATCATCATAATATACATTCAACTGGCGCAATTGGTTATCCAATTCAAGGCTAAATTTTTCCATATCCTCCGGAGGATTAGCAAATTCAATCAGCCATTGATGATGAGGCATTCCTTCCGTGGGGGCGACATTAGGTGCCACTGTAAACTCTACCAATTCAACATGTGGAAATTTTTGCATGGTAAGCTTCATCGCTTTTTCGACTTCCTCACCAATTACATGTTCACCAAACGCTGAAATAAAATGTTTGATCCTCCCACTTACGATAATGCGATAGGGATTTTTTGAAACAAATTTTATGGTATCGCCAATGGAATAGCCCCACAGCCCGGCATTGCTGTTAATAACGACTGCATAATTCTTTCCGAGTTCAACCTCCCCAATACTCATTCGACTTGGATTAGCATTGAAGTATTCATCGGCAGGAATAAACTCAAAGTATATTCCCGAATTCAGTAAAAGCAATAGCCCTTCTTCGGTTTGCGTATCCTGATAAGCAATAAATCCTTCAGATGCGGGATAGGTTTCTATAGAATCAATTTTCTTTCCAACTGTGTCAAAAAGTTTGGCGCGATAAGGTTCAAAATTTACTCCTCCATACACAAACATAGAAAAGTTGGGAAACACATCTTTAATTTTCTTACCTGTGCGTGCCTGAATCCGATCGAAATACATTTGCACCCAGGGTGGAATACCAGAGATCAACGTCATGTCGGTGTTGATGGTCTCGTCAATGATCTTGTCAAGCTTCTGTTCCCAATCTTCTATGCAGTTGGTCGTGTAACTTGGCTTTTGATTAGTACGCAAATATCCTGGCACATGATGGTTAACAATGCCTGAAAGTCTTCCCGTCTTGATGCCTGCCTTCTCATCCAACTCCGGACTTCCGGAAAGAAATATTAATCCACCATCCAGAAAAGAACCGTTGCCCGTTTCATGTACATAACTGAGCAAGGCATTGCGTGCGCTGTTGATGTGATTGGGAACTGAATCTTTGGAGATCGGAATATATTTTGTTCCGGAGGTCGTGCCAGATGTTTTTGCAAAATAGGCAGGCTTGCCTTTCCAAAGAATATCTTGTTCTCCGTGAAGCACCTTCTCTACATAGGGCTTAAGCACTTCATAATCGCGAATAGGAACTTGCTTCTTAAAATCTGCGTGATTTTTAATGGAACCAAAACCATGATCCTTTCCAAAAAGCGTTTTGCTGCCTTCTGCTAGAAGATGGTCAAAAATCCTTTGCTGATAAACCTCCGGCTGCATAGACCACTCTTTGGTCTGGCTGGCGATATAGGCAGCAAATGGTTTGGCAAGAATTGAACGAATACCCATAAGTCGTAAAAGTAAGGTAAAGGCGCAATATTTTGCTCTGCAACGATTTTGCGTCTCTACAAAATCTCAAATCCTGACAAAATTTCACTCTGTATATTTGGGTTGATTTTTGAGAACAGATTAAAAGTAAAGACGCAAGATTTGGCGCCTCCACGCAAAAGTAAAATATACTCTCATGAAGACCTTGCAAACAATTGTGATTGGATTTTTAGCCGGATTGGCGGGTGCCTATTCGCTTTTCACATATCAGGAAGAAAAACAATCCCGCAAAGGAAACGGAGAGCAGTATCAGGTTTCCAATTTTGAACCTCTGAACGCTTACAATTCAACTAGCACCATTACCACCCCCTCGATAGTCGGCCCGGTAGACAATGTGGATTTCAGCAAGGCGGCAGAAAAAACAATTCCAAGTGTAGTCTATATTAACAGTATTTCACAAAGCGGCATATCTTATTCCTTCTGGGATCAGATGTTTGGAATGGGTGGGCAGCAAACACAGGTAAGCTCGGGATCCGGTGTAATCTTTAGTGGGGATGGCTATATCGTAACCAATAATCATGTCGTTGAAGCAGCAGAAAAAATCCAGGTCATCTATAATAAAAGACCCTATGAGGCGGAGTTAATAGGAACAGATGCCTCCACCGATTTAGCAGTATTAAAAATCAAGGAAACTAATCTTCCTGCTATTACATTGGGCAGTTCAAAAAACTTATCGGTTGGCGAATGGGTTGTGGCGGTTGGTAATCCCTTCTCGCTTTCATCAACAGTCACGGTTGGAATTGTAAGCGCCAAAGGCAGGCGCATTAACATTGTCGAAGATAAATTTCCGATTGAATCATTTATTCAGACAGATGCAGCCATCAACCCAGGAAATAGCGGTGGGGCATTGGTAAATAAGAATGGGGAGTTAGTAGGAATCAATACTGCGATTTTATCCCGAACCGGTTCTTACACAGGTTATGCTTTTGCAGTGCCTGTTGATATTGCCAAAAAAGTAGTGGATGATTTGATCAGACACGGCATTTCACAAAAGCCAATCTTTGGCGGAAATGTAATTGAATACGACTATCAAAATGCAGCCAAATATGATCTTGATATAATTGGAAAAGACCTAAAAGGTGTGCTACTCGGTGATGTGGATCGTGACGGAGCGGCCTATGCAGCTGGCTTGCGCGAAGGTGATATCATCATAAAATTAAATGAGGCCATCATTAACAGCAAAAGTGCTTTTGAAGAAGAGTTAAGTTTTCGCTCACCGGGTGACAAAATTACCATCACCTATTTACGTGAAAATAAATCCAACACGGCAACGGTTACACTTGTCAATAAAAACGGAGAGACAGGAATCATCAAGCGAAAAATTTACAATGATGCTGTGATTGGAGCAAATCTTGAAGCAGTCGACTACGGTGTAAAAGTCACTAAAATAAAAGATGGTCTCTTTAAGAAACTTGGTCTACCAGAAAATTACACGATCATTCAAATCAACCGTCAACGCGTAAAAGATCCTCAAGCAGTAATCGAGTTCTTTAACAAGTACAAAGGGAAGGTATTACTTTATGGAGTAAATAGTTCAAAGCAGGAATTACCCTTGCAATTCTATTTGCAATAATATAATTACTATTCTATCGTGATATGATAAACGTCTTCCTTGTTTCGGATAATATTTTTTACAAGAAAACCACCTGCCTGCGCAATCTCTTCCATGAAATCAAAACGTTCGCAGGATTTCGGAAGGGAGGAGAAGATTAGTAAAAAATGAAAAGTGGTGCCGTCAGTGATTAATGTCCACTGAGGAGCAATGGATATATTCTCGGCATGTATCATGCCGGCCCGGGTTCCTGAAGCCTTGTCCACCAAAAAAGTTGTTTTCCAAATGCGGATGAGCATGTCTTTATATACGTTGTCAAAGTAGCAGTGTACATAAATATGAGAATCCTCAAGTGTTTGAGGACTTATCGATGACAGCACTTCGCTTCCGATTTCAGGCTTCGGTTTTACCAGGGGTTCTTTTACAATTACTCCTGCATTGCTTACCAAATACATTTTTTTCTCAGCCACGGTGCAAATCTCGGCTTCAATTCTCATCCGATCAACTCCGAAACAGCTTTTTAATGCACTTGGAACTATCAGGGAGAAGATATTGTATGCTATATTTGGCCATCTAAAAAATTTGAAGAGGAAAACTTTACATATCGCCTTCCGGTTTCTATTGATTGCAAATCTGCTCTTTAGCCAATTTGCTGTCAATCTGTTTCACGATCGCCACGATGTGCATCAGCCAGCAATAGAATTACAAAAAGGTGAATCGGCTATTCAAAAACACGGTGAGCATTGCAAAATTTGTTCACTTGATATCGTATTTAATTTACTTGCAGACCCCTTCATACAACTCGAAAGCTCTCCACAAGAGACTACACAGAAAACGGCTTTCAATGATGAAATTGAACTCATTTCAGTTTCTTTCTCTCAAGACAGGGCTCCTCCCATCTTCGCGTAATTCGTTTTTTTGATCTGACTTAAGGTCACATGAGTCTTGTACGTCATTGTACATACCCATACCTCATTCTTAAATTCTATTTTCTTGAAACTGTTTATCAGAATATCACTATTCGTGTTGCTGTTACCTGTGCATGTAATCGCGCAAAGCAATTGCTCATTCACGATCAGTGGGAAAGTATTCGATGCTGAAACGAAAAAGGCATTGGCTTCTGCAGATATTTTTGTAACAGAACTTAATACCGGTGCCATCACAGATGTTAAAGGCAATTTCACAATCTATTCGATCTGTGCAGGTCGCTACACCATTCTTTGTTCGTTTGTTGGCTACAAAACTATTTCTACACTAGTCACGATAACAAAAAGTACCTCAACGGATTTTTCTCTTTTCCCCGAGATCATTCAATTGAATGAAGTAACAATAAAAGAAAAGCTTGCCAATACAGACGGTGTTCAAAACTTTGTAAACCTTAGTGAGAAGCAGCTTGCCGAATCTGCTGGCAAGACATTGGGTGAATCATTGAAAGAAATTCCCGGTGTCAACACTATCCAATCAGGCCCTGGCATTTTCAAACCAGTAATTCATGGTGTGCATAGTCAGCGGGTGCTAATATTAAATCATGGCATACGACAGGAAGGCCAACAATGGGGAGCAGAACATGCACCTGAGATCGATCCGTTCATTGCATCGAATGTGGTGGTGATAAAGGATGCATCGGCTATTAAATATGGAACAGATGGTTTGGGTGGTGTAGTAGTTGTTAATCCACCTGAGTTGCCAGAGAAGTCTGGACTTGGAGGTTCTGTAAATACGATAGCTCAAAGTAACGGACGGTCAGGCACCATTTCAGGTATGCTGGAAGGTGGAATAAAAAAACATGACGGTTGGGGATGGCGTGTGCAAGGAACAACAAAACGTGCTGGTGATTTCAAAACTCCCACGTATCATCTCACCAACACAGGAATAAAAGAACTGGACTTTTCAGCAGCAACAGGGTATCACGCTAAGAAGTATGGAGTAGAAATTTTCTTCAGCCATTTCCAAACTGAGATCGGCATTTTGAAAGGCACTTCGATCGGTAATTTAGATGACCTGGTGGCCGCGATGGAGCGCGAGCCACCTCAATATACTACCGGGTTCAGCTATAAAATCAGTGAGCCACGCCAGGAGGTAAGTCACAACTTAATAAAGCTTAATGGCCATCTCCAAACAAAGAAAGGAGAATGGAGGCTTCAATATGGATTCCAAAATAACAACCGGAGGGAATTCGATATCCGTACGGGCGCAGACCTTTCAAAAATCCCTGCTATTGATTTACAATTGAACACGCACACAATTGAAACAGAATATGAATCAGGCAATACAAAAGATAAGACATTCTGTCTTGGTGCAACCGGAATGTATCAGGACAATACGAATATACCAGGCACACAACGTATTCCCTTCATACCAAACTTCACTAATCTTTCAGGTGGCTTATTTGCCATCACACATTTACAAATTCACAAATGGGCTGTTGATGCAGGTGCACGGTATGATTACCGCTCTTACAATGTGGTTGGCTATGATTTTAAAAATACATTGTATAAAGACAACCTGGTATTTCAAAATGTAAGTGCCACTGTAGGAGCTTCCGTGCCCATAACTAAAAAGCAATCTTTTAGTACAAATTTAAGTAGTGCATGGCGGCCTCCACACGTTGCTGAATTATACAGTCTGGGCACGCACCAGAGTGCTGCAGCGATTGAGTATGGATTACTGTTAAATGACTCTACAAATGAGGTAATGGACTTCCAGGACGTCCCCTTCAAAATTGAGCAAGCCGTTAAGTGGGTAAATACCTATCAATATCAGGTTGATAAATTTCAATTTGAGGCCACTGCTTATCTGAACTACATTTTTAATTACATCTATTTGCGGCCAACCGGCATTACGCAGAATATACGAGGTGCCTACCCTTACTTTCGATATACACAAACCGATGCATCTTTTTTAGGGTTAGATTTTTCAGGTACCTGGCAGATTGTGTCTCGGATTAAGATTAGTCCTAAAATATCCTTACTGAGAGCAACAGATGAACGAAATAATGATTTTCTCGTGTTTATCCCTGCCAACAGGTATGAGCTCGCCCTGCGCTTTGAAGAGCCCACTCGTTTTGTACTGAAAAATTTCTTTTTTGAAACAAAACTAAAATATGTATCCAAGCAACACCGCGCTCCGCGAGTGGTTACTGCCCGGGAAATACAGGAGGCACTTGAACAGGGTGTTGATCTCTTTGCTGGTAACGCTTCCAATTTTGACTTTATGGAAGCACCTGCCGGATATTATTTATGGAATGCCTCTTCTGGCTTTTCAATTAAAAAAGAAAAAGTAAGATATGATTTTCGGGTAGCCGCGGAAAACATCCTGAACTCAACGTATCGCGAATACACGAATCGCTTTCGATACTATGCCAACGACATTGGAAACAATTTTATCCTTTCTCTAAAATGTATTTTTTAACTCAACCCAAATAAACAATTATGAAATACACTTCAATTAACCCACCAACAAGATTAAACGGATTTTTAACACTCGTTGTCCTGTTCACCTCGTTGCTGCTATTTCAAGGATGCGGCAAAGATGATCCTGCACCAGAAGATGTTCCGGAATTAATTACCAAAGCAACCCTTACGTTCACTCCCAACGGAGGAGGTGCAGCAGTGATGGTAAGTGCCACTGATCCCGATGGTGAAGGCGTGCAGGATATTAAAGTAGATAGCCCGATCAATTTAGTCCCCAATAAAACCTATGTGCTTACGCTGGAATTGATTAATGGCCTGGCCAAACCTACTGATGCTGCCTATAACATAACAGATGAAGTGGAAGAGGAAGGAGACGAACACCAGTTCTTTTTTGCCTGGACCAATAATACCTTCAGCAATCCAATAGGAAATGGAAACATTGACAATGGTGCTGATGCCGTTAACTATACAGGAGGAGGTAACTCGAAAGATGCAAAGGGCAGAAATCTTGGAATCACCACAACATGGACTTCAGCCACTACTGTGGGTATCACTTCAATATCCGGCACTTTCAGATTATTACTCAAGCACCAACCTGATTTGAAATCCGACACATCAGATTCAAATACAGGCGAAACTGATTTGGATTTGACTTTCACACTGAATGTTCAATAAAGCTAGAAGAGAACATCCAAGCAATAAATTATTTTTAGGGCACTCTAAATTATATTTTAAGCATATTTAAATAATTATTATATTTGGGCTGTATGTCCAGAGTCCTCTCATTTGGTTGTCTATATCTATTATTTGCCAGTCACCTATTGGCTCAAAACGAGTCAGGCAGGATCTCCGGCACAATTGTCTGTGAAGGTAAGGCGCTTGAATTTGCAAACATTGTGCTCAAGAGCACCTCCCTTGGAGGCGTATCTAATGAAAGAGGATTTTACGAAATCAAAAAAATACCATTTGGCTCATATCAATTGATCATATCTGCCATTGGTTACGAAACACAAACTAAGCCCATTATCGTATCTGTAGGTCAGCCTCAGCTGACGTTACATTTTTCTGTCAAAGAATCTACTTCCACACTCGAAGAGGTGGTGGTTTCTGGTACGATGAAAGAAGTTAGTCGCATGGAAAGTCCGGTGGCAGTAGAAGTGTATTCACCTTTGTTTTTCAAAGCAAATCCCACTCCTTCGATTTTCGAATCACTTCAAAATGTGAATGGCGTTCGTCCGCAATTAAATTGTAATGTGTGCAATACAGGGGATATACATATCAATGGATTGGAGGGGCCTTACACCATGATTATGATTGATGGCATGCCTATCGTGAGTGGGCTTTCAACTGTATATGGCCTCACGGGAATACCACAGTCACTGATTGAACGAATGGAAATTGTAAAAGGTCCTGCGTCAACGCTGTATGGATCGGAAGCAGTTGGAGGTTTGATCAATATCATTACAAAAAAACCAGCTAATGCCCCCTTAGTATCCATCGATGCCTTTGGAACAACCTGGGGTGAAAGCAATACAGACATCGGCATCAAGTTTAAGACCGGAGCTAAGGCACACTCCCTTCTGGGCATTAATTATTTCAACTATCAGAATCCAATTGACAACAACAAAGACGGATTTACAGACATCACCCTACAAAACAGAATTTCGGTATTTAATAAATGGAGTTTTGATCGTAAGTACAATCGCATCTTTACTATTGCCGGACGTTTTAATTACGAAGACCGATGGGGTGGTGATATGAAGTGGACACCGGAATACCGTGGCGGTGATGTTTACTATGGAGAAAGCATTTATACCAAGCGGTGGGAAATGTTTGGCACGTATCAACTGCCCGTAAAAGAAATTATCAGCTTTCAATTCAGCGCGAACGGGCATAACCAAAATTCCTACTATGGCACCACACCTTACTTTGCAGATCAGATGATTGGATTCGGTCAGCTAACATGGCGCAAACAGGCTGGTTCACAGCACGATTTGCTGTTGGGTGCCGCAACTCGATATACCTATTATGATGATAACACGCCTGCAACAGCAGAAGCTGATGGAATTACTGATGCTCCATCTATAACTTACTTGCCCGGCATATTTATTCAAGATGAAATAAAACTGGATGACCAAAACAAATTATTGCTTGGCGCACGATATGACTACAATAGTTTGCATGGATCAATTTTCTCACCTCGTTTAAATTATAAATGGAGTTCGTTGAACAAAAGGAATGTAGTAAGGCTGAGCGCAGGAAATGGATATCGGGTAGCAAATGTATTCACAGAAGACCATGCCGCACTAACAGGCGCACGTCAGGTTGTTTTTACCGAAGCATTGCTCCCGGAAACTTCATGGAATGGAAATTTGAATGTGGTGAAGAAATTCTATGCGGCTAATAGTACCTTCATCAGTTTAGATGCCACTGCCTTCTATACCTTTTTTAACAATAGAATTGTTCCCGATTATGAAACCGACCCAAACAAAATAATATATGACAACCTGAATGGATCAGCCGTCTCAAAAGGAGTATCTCTCAATACAGATATTTCATTTCAAAGCGGGCTTAAAATTTTAGCAGGGGGTACATTGATGAACGTTACACTTACTGAAAATAGCGAAACCATCCGACAGCTTTTAACTGAACGTTTTTCTGGAGTGTGGAGTGTAGGGTACTCCTTTGGGAATTCCGGTTTCTCGGTTGATTACACAGGTAACGTATACGGCCCCATGCGTCTACCATTATTAAGTGAATTAGATAATCGTGCCGCCTATTCCCCATGGTGGAGCATTCAAAATATTCAAATCACCAAACGGTTTGGTAAAACTTGGGAAGTGTATGGAGGCGTGAAAAATCTTTTAAACTATACACCTCCTGCGAACAGCATCGCTCGGCCATTCGATGCATTTGACAAAAACGTTCAATTGGATAGTAATGGAAAGGTTATTCCCACGCCTGACAATCCATATGCACTTACCTTTGATCCATCTTACGTATTTGCTCCCAATCAAGGCACACGGGTATTTTTAGGCGTACGTTATACGATAAACAAATAAGTTACAAAATGCGATTGATCAGGTTTCTGGTTTGACTTCTATGTTGATTGACCACCCAACAGGTCTCATCAGTTCAAATGATCCTCTGCTGAAAATTGAAACAAGTCTAAGCAAATAGTAATTAGTTTTTCATTTTTCCCATCTTTGCGGTCGTTAAAGATTTACCGGTCTAATGAACCAACTTCGAATCATTTTTATGGGCACACCAGAATTTGCTGTACCCAGTTTAGAAATACTCATTGAGAATAAATTTAATGTGGTTGCTGTCATCACAGCACCCGACAAACCACAAGGTCGCGGACAAAAGTTGACGCCATCACCGGTAAAGGAATGCGCTTTGAAATTTAACGTTCCTGTTCTGCAGCCCACTAACCTTAAATCTCCCAACTTTATTGAAGAATTGAAAAGTTATGAGGCCAATCTTCAGGTAGTTGTTGCTTTCAGAATGCTCCCGGAAATAGTTTGGTCAATGCCCGCATTAGGAACATTTAATCTTCACGCTTCCCTCCTCCCACACTATCGTGGAGCCGCACCGATAAACTGGGCAATTATTAATGGTGAAAAAGAAACAGGAGCCACCACGTTTTTTCTTAAGCATGAAATTGACACCGGCAGCATTATCTACCAGGAAAAAGAACCTATACTAGATTCAGATGACGTTGGCTCTCTTTATGATCGACTCATGAAAAAAGGTGCGCTGCTAGTATTGAAAACGGTTCGCGCCATTGAGACGGGCGATTACCCTTCTATCATTCAGCCATCGAATATAGAAATTAAACATGCTCCCAAGATTTTTAAAGAGACCTGCGAGATCAACTGGAATCAATCCAGTGAGGCGGTAAGAAATTTCATTCGAGGGTTAAGTCCGTATCCAGGTGCCTGGGCAAATTTGAATGGAAAGGTGTTTAAGATTTTGAAGTGCGAAATAAAGAAGTTGGAAGACACGAGTCAGAAGTCGGAAGTTGGTAGTTTGAACAGTGATGATAAAACATATCTTTATATAAAGACATCAGGTGGATGGATTTCAATTGAAGAACTTCAACCAGAAGGAAAAAAGAAAATGGGTATTCAAGAATTTTTAAGAGGAAACAGAATCTAATTTTCAATGATCAATTAGCCAATGCAAAAATTTAGGTTTGAGATAATTGGCTAATTTACACATTGAACATTGAACATTAATGATAATATCACTCATCGCAGCCCTATCCAAAAACCGAGTCATCGGTAAAAACAATGACCTCCCCTGGCATCTGCCTGATGACATGAAGTATTTCATGCAAACGACAAAGGGCCATCATGTGATTATGGGAAGAAAAAATTATGATTCTATTCCTGAAAAATTCCGTCCCTTACCAAACCGAACCAATATTATTGTCACGAGACAAAAAGGGTTTAGAGCGGCCAACTGCACTATTGCTCACTCAGTAGAAGAAGGAATTGAACTGGCGAATAAAAATCATGAGCAAGAAGCATTTGTCATTGGCGGAGCCGAAATCTATACACTTGGATTTCCTAAAGCTCAACGCTTATATCTGACAGAGATTGATGCTATAATTGATGGTGATACTCGTTTCCCAGAATTTAATAAGCAAGACTGGAGCGAAAAATCACGAATCCATCATTCGGCTGACGAGCGGCATAAGTTTGCATTTGACTTTGTAGTTTATGAGCGAAATTCCTAATTCATCCTTTTAATTAACTTCGAACATGGAAACACACAAACGCGTACTCGGCATTCTGTACATTGTCTCAGGATCAATGCATATTCTTATTATGCTTTTTTTATCTGCGCTATTCTCCATCTTTCTTCCTTTTATTTTTGAGAACGCCAAGCTAGACGAGCAATGGATATTATTGTACATCGTTCCTTTTATCAGAATCATTGTCGTTATAACAGTACTCCTATTTGCCTTGCCCTCTATTATTGGAGGAATAGCGCTACTTAATAAAAAGAAATGGGCCCTAACTCTTGTGCTGGTGGTGGGTTGTTTCAAACTTTTTTCGTTTCCACTAGGCACTGCACTTGGTGTTTACACGATTTGGGTATATTCAGTAGATCACAAGCATCATTTATCTAATCCTATTAACTGATTTCAATTCTATGTCGGCCTATTTTCAAAATAAAGTGATCTGGCTTACCGGTGCCTCTTCTGGAATTGGTGAAGCATTGGCTTACGAATTCGCACGAAAGGGAGCAAAACTAATATTGTCGGCAAGAAGAAAAGAAGAGCTTAGCCGGGTGCGGGGAAATTGTATTCCACAAGCGCATGCTAATATTCAAATTCTACCACTTGATTTAGGACAACCAGACACACTTCAGCTAAGCACTGAAGCTGCTATTCAAATCTTTGGCCATATTGATATCCTAATTAACAACGGAGGTATAAGTCAGCGGAGCCTGGCCAAAGACACCACTCTTGCAGTGGATCGTCAGATCATGGAGGTAGATTATTTTGGAAGTATAGCATTAACAAAACATCTGTTGCCTCATTTTATGAAACTCAAAACTGGCCACTTTGTAACGGTAACCAGCGTAATGGGAAAACTGGGCACCCCTTATCGTTCAGGATACGCAGCTGCAAAACATGCACTGCATGGTTTCTTTGATTCATTCAGAGCAGAACTTTGGAAAGAAAGTAAAGACATTCACGTTACACTTGTTTGTCCTGGATGGATCAACACCAACCTCAGCATTGCTGCCCTGTTAGGTGATGGCTCACCACAAAACAGAAAAGACGACACGCATGACAAAGGAATGATGCCTGCCGCATTCGCCAGAAAAATGATTAGGGCGATA
>JANOQK010000035.1:0-8993 GCA_031414855.1 Bacteroidia bacterium
ACCCATTATTACACCTCTTCCCGACTTTGTTGGCGACCCAATCACTCACCATGAAGAAATTGATAAACTAAAAGCTGGTGACTTTCTTTTCCACTTGAATTATGGCAAAGGAGAAATCATTTCTATAAAGAAAATGGCCAAAGATAAAATTGCAGAGATTCACTTTGAGTCGGGCTCAAAAACATTGGTCTTAATGACTTCCGGATTTTTCAGGAAGATTAACACCTAAGCTTTACTCTTTCATTTTATCTTGGGCTTCTATTCAAATCGTAACGATTCTATAGGATCCAGTTTAGATGCTTTGTAAGCTGGATAGTATCCTGAAAGCAAACCTACCGACACACAGACTATTAAGCCCATCAACATCCAAACCCATGGCACAACAAAAGCATCGATACCTATAGCACGAGAAATCAGATTGCCGATTAAGATTCCAAAAACAATACCTGTCAAACCTCCTAAAATACAAACAACAATCGCTTCAATAATAAATTGTTGGCGAATGCGAAGGGGCGTTGCACCAAGCGCCTTTCTTACCCCCACTTCCCGCGTGCGCTCAGTTACAGAAACTAACATAATGTTCATTAAGGCTATCGCAGCTCCGAGTAAGGTGATAAATCCGACACCAAATCCTCCAATCCGGAGTGCACCAGTAATGCTCGCCAGTTCTTCTGCAAGCGTTTCGCTTTTCGCTAGCTCAAAAGAATTAGGTTGCCCTACTCTGTCCTGACGAATGGCTCGCATCAGTCCAGTAGCTTCACCCATGGCGATATCCATTTGGGTGATGTCTGTCACACCTACTGTCAAATAATAATCAAGTCCTCGTCCTCCAGCCAGTTGATTGGCTACAATGATGGGAACAATGGCCATGTTATCGTAATTATCTTCGGCTAGTTGTCCTTTCTCTTTTAATACGCCAATCACTTTAAACTGAGTACCTTTAAAGGATACTTCTGTGCCGATAGGTTCTTCATTATCCTCATAAATAGCATCAACTACTTTTTTTCCAAGAATCACTACTTTGGTGCCATACTGTATTTCTATGGGGGAAAAATTTCTTCCCTTTTCAATGTTCAATCCTTTAATCGACAGATATTCTTCGTTCACACCGTTAACAGCAATATTAGGATTTGTCTTTTTGGAAAAATGTCTTACCTCCGCTGTTCCGGTCAGGTCTGCCGAAAGACTGATGCTTGCCGGAAATGTGAATCTATCAATAAATTTCTGAGCTTGATTCAATTGCAATGGCTCATAAACTTTCTCCTTAATTCCCTGCTGGTTGCCTCCTCGGTTTCTTTTAGAAGAAATATCAAACACATTAACCCCGAGAGACGACAAACTTTCAGAAACTGAATATTCGATACCGTCAATTGCAGTAAGGATTCCAACGAGTGAGGTAATGCCAATTGCCACAATGAGGGCGGTTAAAACAGAGCGAAGCAAATTAGCCTGGATAGAGCGTAGGCCTTCTTTAAAGTTTTCTATCAGATTCATGGATTTATTTTAGGAACAGAAGATCAAAAATATGAGGTGTATCGTTATGTAATGAGATTTTTATTCGAATATTTTGTCTGACCGTTTAAACGGCTGAATGCTTTAACGATGCGATTTATCATTTTGTTCTGTTTTATAGCCTTGGCGCGTCTTTCTGCTGCCAACTATCTTTTCATCCCCATGGATGAGAACCAAACCAACCATCTAAAGGCTTATGGGATAGCTTTTTGGATACTGAAGTCGGACAATGAGGTTGATTGGCTATTAAACTACCGGGGAGGAAGCTTTATGTGCAAGTATCATCCAAAGATTCAGAATGAATTGGTGGTAAGAGGAGTTAGTTTTGATGTCATCTCGGACGCGCAAGCCAATACAATTATCTCTGAAATTGCAAGTCCAGCCGTTAATTATGATTTGATGAAGTTGGAGAAATATCCCCGAATTGCAGTCTATTCGCCTAAAACAAAACAGCCTTGGGATGATGCAGTGACTTTGGTACTCAGCTATGCCGAGATACCGTATGATGTTATTTTTGATGATGAGGTGTTGATTGGTAATTTACCAAAATATGATTGGCTTCACCTTCATCATGAAGACTTCACCGGCCAATACGGCAAATTTTATGGCAACTATGCTAACATGCCCTGGTACATTGAACAACAAAAGGAATCAGAAGAAACGGCACGCAATAATGGGTTTCATAAAGTCTCACAAATGAAGCTGGCAGTTGCTAAAAGAATAAAAGAGTTCGTTGCAGGGGGCGGTTTTCTATTTGCTATGTGCTCGGCCACAGATTCATATGACATCGCTTTAGCGGCCGAAGGCATTGATATTTGTGAACGGATGTACGATGGTGATGCAGCCGACCCACAAGCGCAGGAAAAACTAAATTTCAACAACTCATTTGCATTTACTGACTTCCGTCTTTCACGTGATCCTTATCAATATGAGTTCTCCGATATCGATAACAACTTCGCAGACCGCGGGCTCCGACAGGACAACGATTATTTTACCATTTTTGAATTCTCAGCCAAGTGGGATCCTATCCCGTCCATGCTCACACAAAATCACACGAAGGTAATCAGAGGTTTCTACGGACAGACTACTGGTTTTAAAAAGCATTTGATCAAGTCAGATGTTACCATCATGGGCGAAAACAAAGAGATCAGAGAAGCTAAATACCTGCATGGTGTTTTCGGAAAAGGCTTCTGGACGTTCTATGGTGGACATGATCCAGAAGACTATCAGCATCAGGTGGGCGAAGAACCAACTGATCTCAACTTGCATCCCAACTCTGCAGGATATAGATTGATCCTTAATAACATCTTGTTTCCTGCAGCAAAAAAGAAAAAGCAGAAGACGTAACGTTAGGAATTAGGCATTAAGGCTTGAGATTTTTGCTATACCTACGCCCAAGACCTAATTCCCGATGCCCAAGTCCTGCATTTAATGCATCCTGTCTCCCCTCACCTCAATGGTTTTAATGATCTCAGATTCCTGCTTGAGTATTTCTCGCCAACGCACCTCCACTAAATCCGGATCCATATAGTGTTTCGCCAATGAAAGAAACGTTTTATAGTGTCCAGCTTCCGACACCATTAGCTCATAGTAGAACTCACTCAAGCCCGGGTCAGGTATCTCTTTCCAAAGCAATCTAAAGCGTTCACAACTTCGGGCTTCAATTAAGGCATGGATCAAAAGTTTTTCAACCACTTGATGATCGCGGCTTCCACCTTGTATGATAATCGTGTTCAATCTTACCACATATTCATCCTTGCGTTGCTTACCTAATTTCATTCCCCTCTTTTTCAACTCATTAAGAACGCGTTCAAAGTGCGACCACTCCTCGGCCACAATTTCGGTAAGAACATCTACCAGTTTCTCTTTCTCAGGATATTGGACAATAATTGAAATGCCAGAGGACGCTGCCTTTTGCTCGCAATAGGCATGGTCTACCAAAATATCCTCAATGTTTTTCTGAGCGATGTCCACCCATCTTGGATCGGTTGGTAATTCTAAACCTAATACATGTTTCTCCATTTAACGATTAACCTTTCACTATTAACAATTAACTGCGCTTAATCGAATAACAAAAGTTCAAATCCAAAGTCAAGGATGTTGCGCTGACCTGGATAATCTGGAGTGGGCAAGTGTCCTGACTTTGTAAAAAGTTGAACCATGTTGTGATATTTCACAAAAAACTTTCCGGTCTTAATTTTCCCATTCAGAAAAACGTCAACCAAGGGGAACGCGGGAGAGATCACATCATTTTGAACATAAAACTGCTGAATGGCAGGGTCATAGCCGAGTGCAGTATAGGCAGAATGCCAGTGAATATCTACACCCATTTGAACCTGAATATTTCTTTTGAACAAATGATCTTCAAATGCCAGTTGAGTATTTACAAATAACTCGGGCACACGCAACGCATTGTCATCATTCTTGAGCAGCTTTGAATAGATGACCTGCGGTCGTAAATGCATGCTCCTGAAAAATCTGAAATCCATCCTAAGTTCGGGTGATAGTAAAATTTGGCTACCAGTCGATTGCCTTGGTAAAACACGCTGATCGACCACTGGTAATCCATTACTCTCCAAGTAGTAGATATAATTCTGATAGGCTGTGTAGGTAAATCCAGGTGATATAAATAATGGACCAAGATTTGCCTTCAAGAAAGCAAACGCATGATCCATTTGAACATTGGAGAAGTCATTATTCCAGTAATCAAAACTTCCACGATAGGCATTTTGCACAAATCCTGGTTTCGATAACACCCGCCTTGCTGAGATGTCTAACCATTTTGTGTTTAACTTTCCTTCAATCCGGTAGTTCCCATCCAATAAATACTCAGCCCATCCCGACACTGAATTTAGGGAGTCAAACGAATACCGCATCCTCGCACCAGCATAATGCTCCTGACCCTTCGTTTCAAAAGCCAGTGAATCCGGCCTCAGGTATTTATAACTGAATTGATAAGATCTGATTGTGTAGTAGAAATTATAAAACAGATGTTCCGTATTACCTTTTATTCCAAATTCATTTTGTAAATAGGCAAACTTGACACTATCTTTTGTTTTGACACTGTCTTTACCCAGGTTCTTTTCAAAATGATCATAATAATCTGGTTCTTGATCCAAATCGTCCCGGTATAAATTGTATTGTTTTCCCCAATCGCCTTTTTGATAAACCTGCAACGCCTTGCCTATTTTAAATTGGTGGAGATAATGAAAATTATTTCGCTGTTCAACACTCGTTGCATAAGATAACTTAGGCGTAATGTCAGTTTTTTCAAACAAGGAAGCATAGGTTGAATCGACAGGAGTTACATTAACTCCTCCATTTTCATTTACAGTATGCCTGATACGTCTGTAATTAACTAGCACAGAATACTTATCATTTTTCGTCCGATATGCCATGTAAGCATCCAAATAATGGCTAATCGTCTGACGGTCACCCTTTCCCTTTCGTTGAACTTGTTTATCTACTAAGAGTGGACGATAGTTGAATCCAAAATTCCATCGCGGATTGATATTCCGGCTAAATTCAACGCGAGTGGCAGCCCTGCCATTACCTCCCCAAACTATATACATTCGGGTGTAGGGCGATTTAGTATCAAAATATTTTACCTCCTCACTTGTATAATATGGTTCATAGGCCAGGTACCCAGTTGAAACGCCAATGGTGGTTGGGTACAAGGGATAGATGGAGTTTAAGGCTGTGCCGACAAAGCCTAAATCTTTGTAGGTGTTATTAAATCTCTGTGTGTAGATCCAACGATGATAGTTAGTTATTGAAGTATCGATAGGCTGATAGACTGAATCACCACGGAAAATATCTTCTTCGGTAATCCATTTTGATGTTTTTGGTCCATAGATATTTTTAGTAGAATCATCAATTATTTTTGAACCAATACGGCTCTTGCTTTCCGTTTGTTGGGAAAATCCCTGGGTCAGAGACCAGGCTATTAGTAAAAAGGTGAATATTTTTTTCAAAAACGCTGCAAGATAGCTACCTAAGGTTAATAGTTAAAAGTTAGTCTCTACGATTAAAGCGTAGTTAGTTATCACTATTCGGGAAGAACGATAGAATTCCTCACCTTCTCATCAAATTCTGAACCATCTTTTAAGAATACAGTTTCAATGGGGAGGTAAAACCATGGCATCCCGCCTAAAATCTCTAAGAATTCTGGATCAATTAAGCGTGCCATATCCTTTTCTGTAGTTAGAATGGAAACAGGATTGGCATTCACTCTAACAAATTCTCTGATACCTAATAGCTCTTCTCGATTGAAGCGATGATGATCTTTGAAACAAAAGTGTTTCACTACATGAAAAACTCTCCGCGCATAATCTTCAAAAATCTTATGATTAGCAATTCCTGAAACCAAAATGACTTCGGGCATCATTGGTGGGTTAGCATTCCCGAAAGAAACCGCCTTGCCATACTGAATGGACGTAAAGTAAACCGGCTTCTCACCTGCAATTTTTTTTATAAGATCGGTCTTTTCCCGCCTATCCTTTTCTGATATTTGAGCCGGGCATTTTGTTACCACAATGACATCCGCTCTTCGCGAGCATGCTCTGGCCTCACGCAATTTTCCTGCTGGTAATACATAGTCTGAGTAAAAAGGAGAAGCGTACTCCGTCAAGAGAATATTGAATTTAGGATTTACAGAACGGTGCTGAAATGAATCATCCATTAAGATCAGGTTAGTCTGTGGATATTCCTGAAGGATATTCGGGATTGCAAACGCTCTGTCTTCACAGACAACTACATTTACTTTACTTTTGAACGACCGGAAAAATTGCAACGGTTCATCCCCTATAGTGCGAGCTGTTTCATTGTCATTCGCGAAACGCAATCCTCTTGTTAAACGGCCATAACCGCGGCTAAGAACAGAAATATTATTTGTGTCCATTAGAAGTCTTATCAAATATTCAATCATCGGAGTCTTGCCCGAACCGCCCGCATTCAGATTGCCAACCCCTATTACTGGAATCTCAAAACGAAATGAACGCCAATGACCAATGTTGTATAAATGATTCCGAAATCGGGTGGCACCATCGTATAAAATTGCAAACGGAAAAAGTAAAATCCTTAAAACTAGCATAGGCCGGTAAGCGTATTTCTTTGTGTAATTTTGCTTAAAACTAAGGAATCGTTAGAAATGGCAAATATAAAAGATGTTAGCTCCTATCTTGAATCATTCGCTCCCCATGCCTATCAGGAAAGTTATGATAACAGCGGATTGATCACCGGAGACCCAAACGCACAAGTGCTTGGAATCTTAGTGACCTTAGATTGCACTGAAGCCGTTGTAAGCGAGGCGATTGATTCAAAATGCAACCTCATCATTGCCCATCATCCAATTATCTTTAAAGGACTAAAGAAACTCACAGGACAGAACTATGTTGAGCGTACGATCATCAAAGCAATAAAAAATGACATTGCTATATATGCTATTCACACCAATCTGGATAACGTCTTCCATGGTGTAAATAAGAAAATTTCAGAGACGATTGGCTTAAAAAACCTTCAGTTACTTGTTCCTAAAAAAGATTCACTAACCAAACTCGTCACTTTCATCCCTAAAGAAAATTCAGAGGAAGTGATCAAGGCACTTCATACCGCTGGAGCTGGAAACATAGGGCAATACAAAAATTGCAGTTTTAGAATATCCGGCACCGGAACCTTCACTCCAACTGAAGGTTCAACACCACACATTGGTAAGTTGAATGAATTGGAAAAGGTTGATGAGGTAAGAGTGGAGGTAATTTTCCCTACTCACCTGGAGACCAAAATTATGAGCGCATTGCGCCAGTCACATCCCTATGAAGAAGTTGCGCATTACCTCACCAGGCTGGAAAATGAAACCCAGGAAGCCGGTTCAGGCATGATTGGTGAGCTTGAAACTTCAATGGAACCATTAGATTTTCTAAAGCATTTAAAAACAAACTTAAAAACAGCCTGTGTTCGTCATACTACTCCCTCTGAAAAAAAAATAAAGAAAGTGGCAGTATGCGGTGGCGCAGGAAGTTTCCTTCTACCAATGGCTATTTCCAAAGGGGCTGATGTATTTGTCTCGGCTGATTTCAAATACCACGAATTTTTTGACGCGGATGGAAAAATCATGGTAGCCGACATTGGTCACTTTGAAAGCGAGCAGTTTACGAAAGAACATCTAATCGAGGTTATTAAGGAAAAATTCAATACTTTTGCGATCATTTTTTCAAAAACAAACACAAATCCAATCAGTTACCTATAAGTAATGGAAAATCAGACAGTTGCGCAGAAACTTGAGGCTCTTGTAAAGTTACAATCTATCGATAGCAAGCTTGATCAGTTGAAGAAGCTTAGAGGAGACCTCCCTGACGAGGTTCAGGACCTGGAAGACGAAATGGAGGGCTACAAGACCCGTCTTGGTCGTTTCGAAGAAGACCAGAAGGAAATAGAAGAGGCCATCAAAAAAAATAAAGAAGGCATAAAGGAGGCTGAAAAGCTTGTTAAAAAATATAACGAGCAACAGAAGAACGTTAAGAATAACCGAGAATTTGATGCCATCACAAAAGAAGTTGAGCTTCAGGAACTAGAAGTTCAGATCTGCGAGAAGAGAATAAAAGAGGCAAAGGACAAAATCGAATCCAAAAAGATTGAGATTGGAGGTATTGAAAAATTGATCAAGGAAAGAATGGAAGACCTTGACAATAAAAAAAATGAATTGAGTGACATCTTGGGTGAAAGCCACGAGGAGGAGCGCAAACTATATGCAGATCGAGAAAAGGCCGCCAAAAAAATTGAAGATAAACTTCTGAAATATTATGAGCGCTTACGCGGAAGCCTTTCGAATGGTTTAGCTGTTGTGCGGGTGGTAAGAGGAGCAGCCGAAGGATGCAACATCATCATCCCGCCTCAAAAAATTGCCGAAATCAGGGAAAAAAAGAAAATTGTTATTGATGAGCACTCAGGAAGAATTCTAGCGGACGTAGACATGGAGTCTATGGAAGAAGAAGCAAAACCTAAGAAAGCAGCCCCGGCAAAAAGAAAAAAAGTTGGCTAGTCGGCTTACATATATTTTGAAGAAAGCAGGCCTAACAGCCTGCTTTTTTTTACTTTCCTTTTCATTACTGGCTATCGATAAAATTTGGATATTCGATCCTGATCTACAAAGAGCGTATCAGCTTGTCTTAAATCTTCAAACCGATCAGGCATATTCAGAATTAAAAAAGATCAACTCCAAAAAAAGTGAGTTTCATAAATTGTATGTACTCAGTTTGTGCGAAACAGTTGATGTGCTGATCACAGAAGATGGCAATAAATTTGAAAAGATAGACATCAACTTTAAAGAAAGACTAAGGTATCTTCAAAGCCTCACTCCCAGTGCAGAAACTCTTTTTCTGGAAGCAGAACTTAACCTTCAAAGAGGTTTCAATCTGATTAATCTCAATCAAGAACTGAGCGCTGTGTTTGCCATTAAAGCCGCCTACAATGCTACCCAAGAG
>JANOQK010000036.1:0-24782 GCA_031414855.1 Bacteroidia bacterium
CGGAGGCGGAGACTCTGCGAGGAAGGAAATTTACATCAAGTCAGAGACAGGTTCAATTGACAAATTGATTACTGACGAAGATTTGAAAAAAGTAAAATTCAAAGATGGTAAGATTGACTTCTAAAAATTATCGAGATACTGACTATTATTGGACAGACAGAAAAGGCAGCCGCTAACAAAATGTATAAAACATGGCTGGGGCGCAGTGTAACTTTGTAGTTGGGTTTTCTTAATTTCGTTCGGTCACGTGGGACAGGACGCAGCTTCGAAAACCCAGCCGCGTTTCATACATAAACGTTGCAGGCGGTGGAAAAATGAAACATTAATGGTAAATTAAGTCTTAAAATAAATCAAAACTAAATTACTATGAAAAATTACCTATTCACTATTTTATCTTATGGACTAATTATTATGACCGTTAACACTGGTTGCCAGGACACTTCGGCACAAGTTCAGTTCACTTCTGAAACAGGGCTGCCATGTTATTCAATTATTGTAGGCGAGACGGTTCATGATTCCACCCCTATTAAACAATTGCGAGTAGACTGTCCTCAGGGCATGAGAGCACTTGGAGCTGGTTGGTCAGTTCTTGATGAAACAAGTGCTATACTAGAAGGGCAAGCAACTTATTTCGAACCATCATATGATGGTACACATTGGCTAACAAATGCTAAAAATGAAAGTACCTTTGCATCAAATTGGAAGCTAAGGGTTCGCTTGATTTGCAGTTGTGAGAAACAATTCAAATGAGCATAGATCGGACAGTGACCGCATCGATTGTCGGATACACCATAAACACAATATATTGTATGTAAAGCGATGACGACCACAGACACAAAAACATTTCGACTTCAATCAACATGTATGTGCAGAACTTGGCGACAGGATAGCGAACGTCATTTTTTTGGTGGAAGTTTAGTTCGAGTGGTCGGCAAGAGGCATCAACAACTCTTTGACTCATATTAATTTGACTGGCGACTGAATAGATAGACGGTTGACTAACCGCCCAGTCTGCAACAAAAGCTATGAGCCATTGTTTTTTAATTATTTTTAAAGGCTAAAACAACGGCTCATAGCTTAGTTCCCGCAGAGTCTCTCGTTTCGGGGACTTTGTCGGGAGCGCAGACTAATAATAAGTACTTAACAAAGATTTAAAACGCACAGACGCCCGAGGAGCAGACTCTGCAAAACAATGAGAAACAGAAATAAAAAATGAATAACAAATTATCTGTCTTAGATATTGTCAGCGGGCTGTTTGGTACTGTTGTTTTTGCAATTGGCTTTGTAAATACCTTTTGGGGGAATGACCCTGGTTTTGGAATTTTTCTGCTTCTTCTCTCTTTCATTTATTTTCCAGCGGTAAATAACAAGATTAAGACAAGAACTGGTTTTGCAATGCCCAGAATAGTAAAAATCGGCTTAGGCTTGTTTATTATTTGGGCGTCATTAGGCGTTGGTGAACTGCTGGATAAGATAGATCTTATGATGAGGGATTTCTAAAGCCATTGGTATTAATCATCTTGAGCATAACGATCGATATTAAATGCAACATCGTTTATTACATCGCTCAGGAAAATCTGGTGGACACTGCAGCAGCAGTTAAGAGTTACGTGCGCAGTGTGTTTGGCTACCAAAGCCAGCAGCACCTTCAGGTACAAAAACTTCTTTTCACTAAACCCAACTTGTAATGCAACACCTCGCTAATTGAAAGCCTCTGCAATCAGACTGCGGAGGTTTTTTTTATTAAAAATGTACCAGGACAAACTCAAAATTAGCCTTTATATTGGATAGGCTAATCTACAAGCCTTTGTGATATTTTGACTAAGTTATTTTTTGAAAATAGAATCTCGACTTCTTCAACAAATTCTCTACACTGCTTCCGGGATAGTTTTGCAAGATAATAGGTGTAATCTGTTTCACCTTCTCGCCCCCAATGCTTTATCTTCACTTCAAGTTTCACCTGATGTTTGCTTTCGAAATTAGTGACAAAGAAATCTAACTTTTCTTTAGCCTTGTAGTCGATGCCAGTACCGATACTAATAAAACTTACAACCAAAGAATCTCTTGAATGCGTTTGTGACTGCACATTCATTTCGGATGAGAAGATGAGTAATAGGGTGATGCTGATCATCAGCAAACCTAAAAAGCCCTTAAAAATGGAATGTCTTCCCGGGCTTGACCCGGGATCCCGAGGCAGCACTGCTGAACTGGATCCCGGCTCGGAGGCCGGGATGACAGTAGGCTTTTTAGATTTGCTCATATGGACTTGACTATTAACCATTCTCTATCCACTACAAATACTTTGTCGGTGTTC
The DNA here is from genome assembly GCA_031414855.1 of Bacteroidia bacterium. Lineage (GTDB taxonomy): Bacteria > Bacteroidota > Bacteroidia > Cytophagales > Cyclobacteriaceae > ELB16-189. The sequence goes on from JANOQK010000036.1 coordinate 2,315, forward strand.
TACCGGTTACTTTTTTAAAGATCCTGTTAAAGTTTGAAAGATTACTAAATCCCGATTCATGACAAATTTCCTGCATGCTTATGTCTTTTTGAATAATGAGCTTACAGGCATTACTGATTCGAACCTCATTCAAAAAACTGGTGTACGTCTTGCGTGTCCTCAGCTTAAAGTATCTGCAAAATGCTTCGGTAGAAAGATTAGCCACATCCGCCACTTCAGCAATGTAAATTTTACGGTAACTCTCTCGAAAAGTAAATTGAAGGATTTCGTTCATTCGTTTTCCCTCTTTGTTGGAGTAGTCAGGATTATGTGAGGAAACACTTAAGGGCTTTAGTTCTTTTGTATTAGCAAGGTGATTAAGTATATGAAGAAAGGATAAAAGCCGCTCTATACCTTTTAGCTGAGGTATCTGTTGAATAAGGTCTATGACAGCTTTTTTACTTTTTCCAGTAACCTTTAAACCACGGTCAGCGCGCTTTGCAAAATTTCTAACGGCTTCCATTTCATCCAATTGCCAGAAGCTTTCGCCAACGTAATTTTCATCAAAGTATAAAGAGTAGGAGTGCGCTTTCAACTTGTTAGTTGATAGATAGTAAATATCATCGTTACGGAAAGCATGAGCTTGCTCACTTCCAATGATGTAAACGTCTCCTGGTTCAAACCTTCCTACATAATCACCTGCAATCAAGGTGCCTTCACTTTTCAGGATCAGCATAATCTGTATCTCCGAATGCTGATGGAGTTTATCATAGAAATAGGGCAACTGATCGTTTTGAAAACGAAAGGCTTGCTTGGATATTTTAGGAACAAGGAAGGGAACAACCTTCATGGGATTATATTGATTCCATTTTGATGTATTGGGTATCAAAAATAGTCAAAATAATACCAGCTTTGATTAGCCCTTATAAAATTTGAACGGATGAGATATCTTAACTTTGAAGTGTCTTTCTATACTATTAAACCTAATCGTTATGAGCATGCAATGGAAAGGGGTTTTCCCCGCACTCACCACAAAGTTTACTTCTGATGATAAACATGATTTTAACCTTTTTGAGAAAAGCCTGAAAGCGCAGCTAGAGGCTGGAGTGGAGGGTATAATCCTCGGTGGTTCATTGGGCGAGGCCAGTGTATTAAGCAATGAAGAGAAATTTGATTTAGTGAAATTTGCCGTGGAGAAAGTAGCCGGCAAGGTGCCTGTCGTGATGAACATTGCTGAAGGCAGCACACGCGAAGCTGTGAAGTTGGCAAGTGAAGCTAAGCGATTTGGTGCCACTGGTTTGATGATGTTGCCCCCGATGCGATATAAATCCGATCATCGTGAAACTGTTCAATATTTTAAAGACGTTGCAGATTCAACGGATCTTCCGATAATGATTTATAATAACCCGGTTGATTATAAAATAGAAGTGACCCTTGATATGTTTGAGGAGTTGACTGAGAAGAAGAATATCCAGGCGGTAAAAGAATCAACTCGCGATGTATCCAATGTTACGCGTATGATCAATCGTTTTGGCAACCGTTTTAAAATCTTGTGTGGCGTGGATACCCTTGCCCTGGAGGAATTTGTTTTGGGTGCCGATGGATGGGTGGGTGGACTGGTTTGCGCCTTTCCCAAGGAGACCGTTGCTGTCTATAAATTAGCGAAAGCCAACAAATATGAAGAGGCATTAAAAATCTATCGGTGGTTCTTGCCCTTATTAGAATTAGATCTTCATCCTAAACTTGTGCAGTACATTAAACTAGCTGAACAGGAAACGGGACTCGGCTCTGAGATCGTTCGCGCTCCAAGGTTAACGTTGGTAGGTGAAGAGCGAGAGCGAATTTTAAAACTCATTCACGAAGGAATTAAGACGAGACCGAAACTCTAGCTGGTGGCTAGATTCTTGATTCTGGGTACTAACGTCTGGAAGCTGTATTTTAGGTATGAATTATCTCATGTTAAACGTTTTTTCTAGTATCTAGCGTCAAGAATCCACCATCAAAAGATTCCAGTAGCCAATACCTAGCATCCAGAATCAAGAATCAAGTATCAAAATTATGAACTACCTAGACGCATCTTTAACTGAAGTTGATAACTCTTTAAGAGAAGCTCAACTTGCTTTTCTCTCGTACAAAAATATGAACGGGAAGAAAAAGGCTGAATTCCTCAATGCTATCGCAGACGAGATAGAGGCATTAGGTCAGGAACTCGTATCGGCTGCCATGCAAGAGACTTCGTTGCCTGAAGCACGAATTTTAAATGAGCGTGGTCGCACAACTGGTCACTGCCGCATGTTTGCTAACCTTGTCGCAGAAGGTTCTTGGGTAGAGGCCAGAGTTGACACTGCTCTTCCAGATCGGACTCCTGCGCCAAGACCGGATATAAGAAAAATGTTGGTGCCTATTGGCCCTGTTGTAGTTTTTGGTGCTGCTAATTTTCCTTTGGCCTATTCAACTGCGGGAGGAGATACAGTCTCTGCACTGGCTGCAGGTTGTCCAGTAATTGTGAAAGCACATCCTGCGCACGCACATACATCTGAATTAGTTGCAAGTGCGATAAAAAAAGCAATCGTAAAGACCGGTATGCCAAAAGGTGTATTTCAGCATCTACATGGAGCCAGCTTTGAAGTCGGTCAGGCTTTAGTGAAACACCCGTTGACTAAAGCAGTTGGATTCACAGGTTCACTCGCGGGAGGTAAAGCATTGTTCGATACGGCTAATCAACGCCCAGAACCTATTCCTGTTTTTGCTGAAATGAGCAGCATCAACCCGGTTATACTTTTACCGGATACACTAAGTCGTGAAGCTGAAAAGACAGCCGAAAAAATGGCAGGATCAATAACATTGGGTGTTGGGCAGTTTTGTACTAATCCAGGTTTGATAATTGGGATTGAAAATGATGGTCTTTCTCGTTTTATCAAATCCTTATCAAACACTATTAGTAACACAGCCCCTGGCACCATGCTTCATCAAGGCATCGCGGATAACTATTCTAAACGAGTTGATCAAGCATTGGCTCAAAAAGGAATGGCAGTGGAAGGCAAATCAAGTACTACACCTGAGGCAAAACAGGGAAATCCATTGGTGGTATCAGTTCCGGCTTCTGACTTTTTAAAAAACCCTCTGCATGCTGAAGAAGTGTTTGGCCCTTTTTCTTTGGTGGTAAAATGTAAAGATGTGGCTGAACTGTATTCAGTCATCAATCAACTTCACGGTCAACTTACAGCCAGTGTATTTGCTGATGAAAGTGAAATTTCCAAACATCAGAATATCCTCAATGCATTGATTGAAAAAGCCGGTCGCTTGATTTTGAATGGAGTTCCAACGGGAGTGGAAGTCTGCCCGGCTATGCAGCACGGTGGGCCCTTTCCGTCTACCACAGATTCAAGATTTACATCAGTTGGCATAGATGCCATTAAACGCTTTGTACGTCCAGTTGCATTCCAGAATTTTCCGAATGCACTTCTTCCCGAAGAATTGAAGGAAGGAAATCCACTCGGTATATGGCGATTGAAAAACAATGATTGGAATAAAAACTAAAACAACTGTTAGCAGGTTACTGGTTACCGGTAACCTGTAACCGGTAACTATTTATGTCTAAGACTTTCTTCTGCATAGACGCTCACACCTGTGGCAATCCCGTTCGCCTTGTGGCCGGAGGTGGTCCATTGCTTCAGGGAAAAAATATGAGTGAAAAGCGTCAGCACTTTTTAAAAGAGTTTGATTGGATAAGGAGGGGATTGATGTTTGAGCCGCGCGGTCATGACATGATGAGCGGAAGTATTCTCTATCCACCCTCTGATCCTGCAAATGATATTGGAGTTTTATTTATCGAAACCAGTGGATGTCTTCCAATGTGCGGTCATGGTACGATTGGCACCGTTACCATTGCGATCGAAGAAGGTTTGGTCATTCCGAAAACACCTGGAGTTCTAAATCTTGAAGTACCAGCTGGATTGGTGCGAATAGAATATAAACAAGAAGGCAAGAAAGTAAAGTCAGTTAAGATCAGAAATGTAAAGGCATATCTCGCAGCAGAGAACATGACGGCAGATTGCCCGGACTTAGGCGAGCTCACATTAGATGTTTCCTATGGTGGAAATTTTTATGCCATCGTTGATCCACAAACCAACTTTTCCGGATTGGAAAATTATACGGCTAATCAATTGGTGAGTTGGAGCCGTGAATTAAGAAAGAACATTAACAAAAAGTATCAGTTCGTTCATCCGGAAAATCCTACTATTAACGGATGCAGTCATATTCTTTGGGCAGGAAAGGTTATTGATCCAACCTCTACTGCACGAAATGCAGTGTTCTATGGAGATAAAGCAATTGATCGTTCACCTTGCGGAACTGGCACCTCTGCAAGACTTGCTCAATGGTATGCAAAAGGAAAATTAAAACCCGGTCAGGATTTTATTCATGAAAGCATTATTGGATCCAAGTTTATTGGACGAATAGAGGAGGTGACAGAACTGAATGGAAAGCCTGCCATCATTCCAAGTGTAGAAGGATGGGCGAAGATTTATGGATATAATACAATTTCCATTGATCCGGAGGATGATCCTTACGCGTTTGGGTTTCAGGTGATTTGAAATGCGATGCTGGATGCTTGATTCTTTGATGCTGGATACTTGATTCTGGATTAAAAAGTTTAGTTATGAGTTTTAAGAATTTTGAGATATGGAAGGAAGCGAGAAAACTTTCAATTAAGATTCATCCAGCAACATGAGCAAAATTGGAATAATAGGAGGAGGTATCATCGGATTAAGTTCTGCTTACTATCTTAATAAATCCGGACATAAAGTTACCGTCATCGAGCAAGACGATCTTAAAGAAGGTTGTTCTTTCGGTAATGCGGGAATGATTGTCCCTAGTCATTTTATTCCCTTAGCAACACCGGGAATGATCTCGAAAGGGATTCGATGGATGTTTAGCTCCACCAGTCCGTTTTATGTGCGACCGCGATTGAATGGTGATTTGATAAAATGGGGTTATCAATTTTACAAACATTCCACCAGGGAACATGTTGAGCGTTCGATCCCCGCTCTAAAGGAAATTAGTTTGCTTAGCAAGGCGATGTATCAACGATTGGCCAAGGAATTACCTTTTGATTTTGGATATCATGAGCGCGGCTTAATGATGTTGTATCAAAATGCAGAGACGGAACGAGAAGAAACCGAGACGGCTCATCTTGCTAATAAGATTGGAATTGAAGCACACGTTTTGACTGCAAGTGAAGTGCAAAAACTTGAGCCCGATGTGAAAGTTAGCGTGAGGGGAGGGGTTTATTTTCCTGGAGATGCTCACCTGACTCCGCAGCTTCTGGTGAGTCAATTGATTTCCTTTTTAAAAGGAAAGGGAGTTGAGTTTAAGTCCAAGACTGTTGTTACTGATTTTATTGTTGAAAACAGTTCAATTAAATTAATCAAGACAGACAAGGGGGAAGAAACTTTTGATGAGCTCATCCTGGCAACAGGTTCATGGTCTGGGCAAACTGCCGCTAAGTTAGGAATCTCCATGCCCATGCAAGCAGGAAAGGGATACAGCTTTACCTTGCAAAACGTAGAAAAGAATGTTCGCATTCCTTCGATATTCCTCGAAGCGCGAGTCGCCATCACACCAATGGGGAATGCACTTCGCTTTGGCGGAACGATGGAGATTAGTGGTGTTGATCATACCATTAACATGAATCGGGTAAAAGGAATTGTTGATTCGATTCCGAAGTACTATCCCGAAATGAAAGTATCCATGCCGGAGAAAGAAAATGTATGGCATGGTCTGCGACCGTGTTCACCGGATGGACTTCCTTACATCGGTCGATCTAAGCAAATCAATAATCTAGTTTTCGCCACAGGTCACTCCATGATGGGATTGAGTCTTGGACCTGGCACAGGTAAGCTTATCTCGGAGATAGTCAATCAGGAGAAAACGAGCATGGACATGACTTCATTTGATCCAGAAAGATTCTAGATTTTCTTTCTTCTTCTCCACCACCATATTCCAATACCACCGCCAACTAACACGAATGGCCAGAAGGAAAGGGTGAAGATTAAGAATGAAAGAAGGTTATCCCAACCAGCACTTATCGATCGGATAAATTTGGAGGCGAATCCAAAATCGGTTCCAATGATTTCGTAAAAGGTTACATTAAGGGTACTAAACGAAACTTGATTTTTAAGGTAATTCATCCTGCCTTCCATGGATTCAATTTCTGACCGCACATTTGCAATCTGACCTTCGATTGAAATAATATCGGCCACCGTCTTGGCTTGCTTTAATATTTCGTGATAACGCAATTCTAATTCCTTTTTTGTTTTGAGCCGGGCTTCTACATCAATAAACTCCTCCGTTACATCTTGTGTATTGATGGTTCTGTCTTCAATGGAGATAGCCAATGGTTCAATTTTAAATAGAAGCTCGTCAAATTTGTTGGCCGGTATTCGAATTGTCTGGGTATACTGAAGGCGATCTCCAAAGTTGTTTTTGCTTTCATTGGAAATATAAGCGTTTAGCTCCTTGCAAATTTTTTCAATTTCTATTTTGGTCTTTTGAACATTTCGACTTTCGAAAGATATCGATCCGTTTTTAATAAGTTTTCGTTCTGTTATGTCTGAGGCGTCTTGAGCCTGTTCGGTGCTCTCGCTCATTAAAGACATCTTGGATTCGCGAGGATTACTTAACTGCTCAATAAATTCTGATTTGCTACCTCGTTCTCCGCACGATGATAGGATTATTGTGAGTAGTAGCACCAGATTCATTTTCATAAGCTCCCTTTGTAGTTGATGAGTTAGATACAATTTCAATATGACTTAATTCATGTGCAAATTAAGCTAATTTACTCTGCCAGATTGCTGCGCATAATGTCCGCATACGCACAGATATATCCTTTTTCGAACGTTCAGATATAAAGGAACGTCCAAAACATCTCAATTTAACAAGTAAAATTAGATGGCATAAGCATTGCCAATTCAGTTTTACTAATTCCGAAAAATGATATGTTCAAGAACAATCTGAAAATCGCTATTCGCAACCTGTTCAGGCAGAAGATTTATACCCTTATTAATGTGCTCGGCCTTGCGGTAGGCATTGCCAGTTGCTTGCTCATCGTGTTGTTCATTCGGAATGAATTTTCCTATGACAAGTTCTTTACAGATCATGATCGGATTTACAGAATGGTGTTGGAGCGAAAGTATCCTAACCACTCCACTCTTTATGCCATAATTCCACATTCATTTGAAGGCGCAGCTAAGCAAGACTTCCCGGAGATCGAACAATCAACAAGAGCGTTTGGCCAGGCGGAATTTTCTCTTTCCTATAAAAACGAAAGAGAAGAAGTAAAGCAATTTGACGAGGATTTTGTTTTGATAGCTGATAGCAGTTTTCTTAATCTATTTGCTTTCAAGTTTGAGAAGGGCGTTGCTTCCAGTGCATTAAGTCAAGCTAATTCGATAGTGCTCACTTCAGAAGCTGCCAGACGTTTCTTTGGAGAGGTGGATCCGCTTGGAAAAACAATGACCACGGGAGCCGGTGAGTTTAAAGTGACGGGAATTTGTGAAGACATTCCAGCCAATTCTCATTTCAAGTTCAGTGCATTGTTATCCTCTCCCACTTTTCCTTTCATAAAGAACGAGAATTTTACATCCTTCTCTTCCTATACCTATTTTAAATTGAGAGCGGGAAGCGACCCGAAAGCATTGGAAGCTAAGTTTCCAAAAATGGTAGATACGTATGCTGCCGCTCAAATAGAAAGAAACCTCGGTAAATCGTGGGCGGATTATAAAAAGGAAGGAAATGGTTATCGTTATTTTCTTCAACCCCTCGCGTCCATTCACTTGGATCCAATCAACCTCGAAGCCCAAATGAAAGTGGGAGGCAACCGTACATCAGTCTACATTATGATTTCAGTAGCTATACTTATTTTGATTATAGCGTGCATTAACTTCATGAACCTTGCTACTGCGCGTTCATCGGAGCGCGCAAAGGAAGTGGGATTGAGAAAGGTAATGGGTTCTTTCAAGCAACAATTGGTGTTTCAGTTTTTAACAGAGTCATTTGTTTTAAGTGCAATAGGAGTGGCTCTTGCGGTTGTTTTTATTCAAATTGCTTTACCCTTTTTTAATAGTCTCACCGATAAGCAACTTACTTTTCCTTTCACGATAGGCGCTCTTTCAGCATTGATTGGATTGACGGCTTTTGTAGGCCTGCTGGCGGGTATTTATCCATCGTTCATTCTTTCTTCATTTAACCCGGTTGTCGTAATGAAGGGTGCGTTCACTGGAAGTCAAAAAGGAAAATGGATCCGAAATGGATTAGTCATATTTCAATTTTGGATTTCTATTGTATTAATGATAGGCACGTTGGTCATTCAACAACAGATGACCTATATGCAAGAGAAATCGTTGGGCTTTGATAAGGAACAAGTACTGGTTGTGGAGAAATGCTTCAATCTTCAGCCACAGCAAGCGGAGACCTTAAAAGAGGAAATTAACCGAATGCCGGAAGTCATCAGTGCCGCAGGATCGTTTGCATTACCAGGTCAAGAGAATGATTTTTTTGGGATTCAGTTTCAGCCCGAGGGATCATCCGAAATATTAACTACGAAGTCAATGGTTATAGCTGATGAACTAGGCGAGACATTGGGAATTGAGTTAAAGGAGGGAAGGTGGTTTTCCAAGGAAACACATGATTCGTTGTCCGTTATTTTAAATGAAGCTGCTGTGAAAGTAATGGGACTGGATAATCCAATTGGAAGAAAATTGATTGATAGACAACAGCGGCCAGAAGGAAATGTTGCAGTACCCTATACTGTGGTAGGCGTTGTGAAGGATTTTAACTTTATCTCATTGCGTGAAGAGATTACTCCATTGGTGATTCAGAGCAACGAAGCATTTGGAGGTGGTACCGGTTATATTTTGGCCCGCATAAAACCAAATCAAATTCCTTCAGCTATCACATCCATTGAGGCGAAGTGGAAACAACTTGCACCTGAGCAGCCTTTCAAGTTTTCTTTTCTTAATGAGAACATCAATGCTCAGTATAAATCGGAAAAGCAGTCGGGCAAGCTCTTTGCAGTTTTTTCCGGATTGGCAATTTTTGTAGCGTGTATAGGATTGTTTGCCTTATCCGCATACATCACAAGTCTCAGAACAAAAGAAATTGGTGTTAGAAAAGTATTGGGGGCGTCTGTGAGTGGAGTAGTGATATTGCTGTCAAAGGATTTTACAAAGATGATAGGGATCTCCTTTGTGTTGGCCGTACCTGTTGCCTGGTATGTGATGGAGAACTGGTGGCTCCAAAATTTTGCTTATCGGATAGAAATAAGCGCATGGATTATTCTGATGTCTGGTGCCGCAGCCTTTACCATCGCATTGCTAACGGTGAGTTATCAATCGATCAAAGCGGCTATCAAGAATCCGGTGAACTCCCTGCGGAGTGAATAATGCCAAGTAGAGGAAGGATAAAATAAAATGCCCCAATACAATTGGGGCATTTTATTTCTATTTCAAGTCGATTAATAATCTCTGTTGAAATCACCTCTGCGGAAGCCACCGCCACCACCGCCACGGTTTCCACCGCCACTACCACCTGAGCGGGGACCGCCTTCGGTTTTAGGACGAGCTTCATTGACTACAAGGTTCTTACCCATGAAGTCAGCACCGTTCAATTCATTGATGGCATTTTTTCCAGCGTTGTCATCTTTCATTTCGATGAAACCGAAACCTCTGCTGCGTTGTGTGAACTTGTCGATCACGATTTTTGCTGAGCTCACTTCGCCATGCTCTGCGAATAAGCCTTTCAATTCCTCCTCGGTAGCTTTCCAAGGAATGTTGGCTACATAAATGTTCATTTTTGTTGTTGAAATTAAGTTATTAATATGTTCTGTTAACCAATAATCTCAACCAAAGGACAAAAACGAAATTCGTGTACCCGGACTTTCCGATTATTTTATTAACCGGGCAAATATAGAGGAATTTATTGATTCGCAGGACAATAAAGAATAACCGACTAGAAATGGCTGAATTTGAGGCTTTTGAGGCAATTATCGCTAGTGGGCCAATGCAAGATTGGATTATCTTTCCCTGTCTTCGAAGTTGTTAACTGAATAGATTTGACTAAAAACGGTGAGGCAATCCTATGGGTTTTTATATTCAGCGTGTTCAGCTGTAAACTTATTCAAAGATGAATTGGCTGTTGCTCTGATTTTGTTTTTGACAAGAGGAGACCATCCTAACAAAAGCCCCGAAGTACCGAGCGCCATGCGGCTCCATCGCCAAAGGTCAAATGAATCGCGATGTTCAATAATTTTTCCGTTATGGAATTTAAATTCTGCATGAATGATGTTGTGGACTTTTCTGCCGGTTCGCGAGAAACTATAATGAGCATCCCAATCACATGATCCACTTGCATCGTTGGCCTTGATGTTTTTGAAAGAAACGGATAGATCTTTTCCTGCTGTTGTCAGCATGTGCCACATGGCAAAAGCCTCTTTTCCTTTTAGATGTTGAAAAACAGGATCGTTAAAGATCACAGCATCATCATAACATTCCTGCATTCCTTTCCAGTTCTTTTGCTCAAAAGAGATATAAAATTTTTCAATAAGCTGTTCGGCTGAATTCATGACAAGTTTAGTTTAAAATCAAAAACATCTGGTCGTCCATAATGCCCAATCACATCAAAATCCATTTTTGCTTTCACAATTTCACGATGATCTAATTCCGCAAATAGTATTCCCTCTTTGTCGAACAGCGGTCCGGCTAATACTTTGCCTAACGGAGATAGAATCACACTGCCACCACTGCACATAATGGAGGGCTGTTGCTTAATTTCAGTCTGGAGAAAATCAGGATAGTTCTCTTTTGTCACAAATTGATTGCAACTCAATACATAACTTCTGGATTCACAAGCAATATGAGTAAGCGTTGCTTGCCAGGTATCGCGACTATCTGCTGTTGGGGCAAGGTAGATTTCAACGCCTTGTTGATACAAAGCCATTCGCGCAAGCGGCATGTAATTTTCCCAGCAAATTAATCCTCCTATTTTCCCAAAAGGAGTTTCAAAGACATTCAAATCCCGGCCATCACCTTCTCCCCAGAGAATGCGCTCCGCTGCAGTTGGTTTTAGCTTCCGATGCTTGCCTAATAATTCGCCAGTTGGAGCAAAGTAAAGCAGGGTGCAATAAAGCGTATCGCTGATTTTATCTTTTTCTGTAACACCAATGACGAGATAGGCCTTTGCATCTTTTGCGAATTTTCCAAGTTGGTCCGTTTCTTTGCTCGGAACTTCAATGGCGTTTTCCCAATACCTCAGAAATAACTCACGACCTTCTGTACTTCTGCTCCCCACTATTGTTCCGAAGGATAAGCCACGTGGATAGCCAGGGATAAAAACTTCAGGGAAAAGAATAAGGTTGGCTTTTTGCTGCGCAGCATCCTTGGTTAAATCACCAATCTTTTCAAGTGTCTTATGCTTGTCAAATAAAATAGGGCTGGCCTGCACGACCGCCCCAATAGAAGTTGTTGAAATCATTCCTGATATGTATTAATGGCTACCGTATATTCAGTTCCTAAACTTTCTTCTATCCAGCAACCAGAATCGAGTATCTAGTACGCCCTGTCTATCACACCGGAACCATACACTTTTTTGGTTACACTCTTCGTGTTCCCTTTGTGCTTTATGCTTCCGCTTCCCATCACAATGGCATCCAGATTGGCAGTAACGGAAAGTTCAGCTGAACCGCTGCCACTTACTTTAATTTTGGCACTTTCAATTTCACAGTCAAACGCATTTAGGTTTCCGCTTCCGCTTAATTGAATATCATTGCTGGTGGCATAACCTTTCAAAATGATATTTCCTGATCCGCCAATTTCTGTTTTAAGATTGTTCCCCTTGATATCCAATTCTATATTTCCACTGCCCGCTACAGACAGTAACATATAATCAGAAGCAATTGAATTTTCGGAAACAATTTTGCCTCCACCGTTTACCATCAGTTCATTAATGTTTTTAACGCTAACCATTAATTTCATAACAGGCTTGATTTTGATATCATCAATTTTAGACCATACGCTTTTATTGGCAGCTTCTGGTTTCCTATCGACATTCACCATCAGCACTCCATTCTCCACTTTGATGGTTGTTAGTTCGTAGATTTCAGTTAACGCTTCTACGCTTACTTCTTGCTTGTTGGTCTGCTTCAAATAAATGGTATAATTCGAGTTAACATAAATGCTTTTAAATTCTGGCAACTCTAATGTTTTCTTGGTCACCTGTGCCTGTGAGGTTATTGAAAAAATAGTAAGGAGAATAGTGATTAAGTTTTTTGTTTTCATAATATATGTTGATTTAGATCATTTAATTTACCTGCGAAGTAATGAAATTTAGGCTAATTGAGCAGTTTAAAAAACTATAAAATCGATAAAGGCCGTTTTCAGTAGATTAACTGGAGTTGAGTTAACCTTTCTTTTTAAAAATAACTTTAAAAATCAAGATAAAAGCTATTCCTCCCAAGCACATGATTAGCAGAACTTCGGATGTAATGAGTTTAGTAGCATGCATAATGGTGTATCAGTTGCTGGTTAGGATCACAATCTGATCCTGACCTGAAATTTAAGATCATTTTTTGTATTTCCGTAAATCGTTTCGCCACCACTTCCTATACGATCACGATCGGTATAACTTGTTCGTGCCCAACGTAACCAAAGATCAATTTTTTGGTTGAGTTTATACTGCACCATTACATACGATCTAACCCCAACACCAGAATAAGCGGGAAATGAAAATGCCAGCCAGACATCTCTTTCATAAACATATTGTCGATTATCATAATCATCTGTATCAAATAGCGCGTATCGCGTAGAAAAAGTGAACCGACCCACGTCAACGTTTACATCCTGCACTAAAGAAAAACCTTTTGTTCGGGCAGTATTGAGCGAGTAATTGCTGAATTGGGCTCTGGTTTTTAGACTTATCCGATGCGTGGCAGCATAGTCAACATTAAACCAGAAATTCTTTTTCGACCCGTTCCCTGTTTGATAGAGGTTAGATTCTTCAGGTATGTTTCTGAATTTAGATTCTTCACGAGCCTGTATAAATAGGCTAACTGACTTCGATGGATTATAATTAAATCGCAGCAACCATTCTGATCCCACAGAGGGATTATAGCTCCGATAGCGAAGCCAAGGAAATTGAAAAAGATCAATATATCCCGACAACGAATATTTCCTGCTAAATAGATACTTCATACCCCAGTAGAAGCCAGATTCATTTTGTGGAAGGGAGCTTTCTGAAACGGCATTGCTATAAAAGCTGTGAAAATCTTTTGAAAAATTCCGATACAACAACGAGACATCTAGTTTAGTCGATATACTACCCAATGTCCCCAGCGTTATGGCGCTTCCAAAGTGTACGGTTTTAGCGGCTTCGCTAAAGAAAGTAAAATTGCCAAAGGTATAATTCAAAAATAAACCAACATTAATGTTCTGATTTCCATTAAAAACGAATTGATTGTAAGGTGTGGTTGTGCGGTATATGGGAGCACTAAAATAAGTGGTGTGAAGCATAAGGCCTCCATCAAGAGATTTTTGTCTATAATTTAAAATCAACCCATAGTTGGTTTCATTTATTGTTTTTCGTGAATGAAATTCGGCTGGTGTTCTGTGAAACCCAGTCGTTCCTAATGACGAAATGGAGTTTATATCTTCGGTTATTTCACTTGATGTGATTCGTCCATCACGATTTAATCTTGACATGAACCCTGATAAGTTAAGATTCTTGAAAAGTGAGCTGGTAATAGCGGCACCGCGAAAATATCCAAATTCGTTTATCGAAGTATATGGAATGAAACCAAGATTGCTTCTTCGTATGGTGGTGATAGATTCAGAACCCTTGCCCATACCGAAACCACCCCCCAACAGTAGACCTTGCCCGAACTGCGCTTGGAAATCCCCAATAATCAGATTTTTGACTCTTCCTTTATTCAAGATTTGAGCATGTACTGAATTATAGTCAAATCCATATTGCTTAGTCTGTGGATTCCAATTATAGGATTCACCTGCATCTTTTTCTATGGTGAAGCCAAAACTGTAATCGCCTGTATGGTTTATCCGAAATCGGGAGTAGAGTTTGTCTGGAGATCCAGCATACCTAGATGAAGAGTCTGTATCAGATAGGAAACCTCTTTTGTCTTCTAGTGTGCGTTCATAGCGTATAATAAGATAATTGTTTTTCTCGTTTAGAACGCGCTTCAGAAAATTCTGGCCAATAGTTGATGATGGATCCCTCACAATAGTGAATGGAATTAATTTGTAAATGGTTTCAAGGTCAAAGCCTGGAAGTGCTTGTAACTCGTATATGGAGAGAAGATTTCCTTGCTCTGAGCGGTAACGAATAAACTCTTCCACCTGAGTTTCGCGAAGAATCATTATTGATCTTAACTCCTCAGCACTAGCTTGATTAAGGTCAATCGGATTGGTTAGAAGTTGTGCCAGGTTCTCGTAAAGCTCTTCGTAGTTTAGATCAAGATCTTGAACCGGAAAAATTTCATCGGTGAGTTTTTCAAGATTGAATTCCGTTCGTGGATAATCCTGTGCTTGTGAAAAGTTAGTTGTTATAATTAAGTAGACCAGACAAAATATTTTTGTAGATGTGTGGATGAAGAATATCGAATAGCGAAATTTGAACTTTGAAGTGAATTTATTCATCATTGTAAATTCAAATGTTTATTCACTATTTCGATCAGACACTTTCCTTACCTTTTCAATTCTATAGCATGCAGAAGCCTGGTGGGCAAAATTTAGCGAGTTAGTGTACTGAATAGCATAGTCGAATTTAAGACGCCAGCCTTTAAATCCTATTCCAAAAAAGGCCGCCTCAGGATGCAGATTGAATCCAGTTCTAGCAAAAACCTTTTTATGAATGCAGTATTCAATTCCTGCTTTTATTATAGGATCATACGCTAAATCCTTTTCAACTTCTGTGACCAATAGCACCTGTTCGCTTGGCTTAAAACTTAATCCTACAGCAAGGCGGGTAGGCAATTTTTCACCATCGGTTAGTTTGGGTTGGTTGATATTTTGAATACTGGCACCGATAGACAGTTGAGGCGTGATTTCAGCAATCCCACCTGCACTTATAGTAAGAGCACTTTTTGTTCCGAATCCTTCAGCCCGATATTGAATATAGTTGAGCTTTATTCCTAGTGAGGCGATTCCAAATTGATTGCTATAACCCGTTGTTAGAACTTGTTCACTGTAAATGTTGTCGCCAAATTTAAAAACGCCAAGGCCCATTGCTCCTGTTTTTAGAGGAGTTGAAAAAATAGCTGCCATGCGTGAGGAACCCAGTAAGGCAGGTTTAATTTCAAAAGAATATGCTGTGCTGATCTCCTTTACTTTTGCTAGACCTCCAACATTGTTAAGTATCGACCATTCATCTGAGATACAAGACGAGTTCCCCATTCCAGCCATGCGCGCGCCCATTGTAGTGGATGCACTCTGCCCAAATGCACAAGTGACTTGAAGAATTAACAATAAAGGGACAGAAGCGGTCTTCCTCACAATCAACTTGGTTAAGTTGAAATTCCGAAGACAAATTAAGACTAATTGATGACTTTCATTAATACTGAAAATGGGTGAACTACTTCTTGCAAAGCTGAGAAAAATTCATTATGTATTAATAATGACTACCTAAAATTCCTTTTTTAGATGGAAGAAGAATCCGTTTGTGTTTTCGCGAGTAAATGTATACTCAAAACGAATGATGGAATCATACGCAAGAACTAAATCAACACCAGCCCCGGCACCAGCCAGAAGCCGATTTGAAAGTGTGTTGTTTATTTTTATTTCATCATACCTTGGATAGTTTTCTACATAACCCAAGTCCGCATAACCCTTAATGTAAATCGCCACTGGAAAATGTCGAAACTGTTCCAATGGCATTTCTTCAAACCGGTACTCTCTTGCAAAGATTTGCTTTTTCAATGTTGTTTTATTGAGAAAGAACTTGGGTCCTTCGATTACATAAATTTCATATCCTCTAATAAACTGTTTGCGGTAGCCCAGCGCACTATATAGCGCATAGGGTTGCGAGTTTGGAGAGCTGACGTAAAGTGAACTAAAGTTGGATAAATATGTCTTGTTGCCCAGGTTGATGAATTTTGAATAGGTAAGATTTGCTTCAAACTGATTAACATCGCCAAATCCAAATCCATTTTTAGAAACATAGGCATCCAGATGGTAGCCTTTTAGGGGATAGGCTCCAACATCCCGATGATCTGAGGTGAAGGAATAGGAAATAGATGCAAATCTGATAGCTGATGATCCTCCCGAATAGTAATTATCATTTAAGACGACAACGGTATCTGCTACATGACTATCACGATATTCCAGTTGGAACGAATGCGTTTCGTAGAATGATCTTCTGTACGAATAGCTAATGTTTCCCCCCAAAGACGTTTTAACTGTTTTATTTGTTTCCAAATAATCAAGCTTGTGATCGGTTGTGAAGTAGGCAAGGTTTTTAGGTTCACCGTAATCAAATCCAAACGATAAACCATGCTTCTGACTCTGATCAAGATTGGGAATGCGATACAGAAGTTCATAACGCTTGGTGTATCCGAATTGAGCACTTAGTCTCAGGGTTTCATTTCGGCCCCTGAAGTTATATTGATATAATCTCATTCCGTAATTGACCCTTTTCAAATCATGATTATAATTTTCCCACCACTCGTTAAAGTTACGATCGGAGATTTCAAAAATGGGACTAGGAAATGTATACCATCGCTCATTCACTTCTACCAGCAAATCGATATTACCCTCACCAAGGTCAAGTGATCGGATATTCACGGTATTAAAAAGTCTTAAGTTGTAAACTTTGTTTTTGTCTTTAATTAATATTTCAGTAAGGCGAGAAATACTTACTGTGTCTCCGGATGTAAGACTAAGCTCTCGTGAAATGATCCGATTTCGAGTTACTTTATTTCCAATTATCAATATTCGATTGACTGTTAAAATTCGAAAGGCAGAAGTATCGGCCTTTGAAAACCTGGCAGAATCCTGATCGGCTCTGTCAGGTCTGGCTTCCAGCTCTGCTGAGAATATACCTATAAGTCCTGCTATTAACGCTAACATAATTTGCCTTTCGGCTTTCATGTAATTATTTCAGAATTGTTTAGCGTTTGGATACATCCTGACTGTTAGACTGATTTTTATAGGAATAGATTAATACATACACACCAGCTAGCATTAGGGGGATACTCAAGATTTGTCCCATATTAATGGGCATGTTTCCCTCAAAGGCTTCTTGATTTTCTTTTAGAAATTCATAGGCAAATCGCAGGCTCCACAGGATCACAAGAAAGAATCCGAAAATTCTACCCGGGGGTAGTGCCTCTTGATACTTATACCAATACCAGAATAAAAAAGCAAATAGAAAAAGGCAGGAGATAGACTCGTATAACTGAGCTGGATGACGGACTATTCCTGTGGTGTGAATCTTGGTTACCCACTTCTCTTCTTTATCAGAAACGATCTCATATTTTAGGCCTACCAAGGGAGACTCATTTACAAATTCAGTTAAATGACTAAGGATATATTTTATATCGGCTCTGACATAATTATCAACTGCTTCTCGTGTTACACCTTCTTTAAAGAAAAGATATAGTTGAATCGGTACTTGTCCATTGGTGTCAACTGTAGTATTATCCACCTTCGATATGCCGATTGTTTCTACCGAATTATTTGGGTTGCGCATGATGGATTCTGTAATGCGGCTCGTAAAAACTACTCCAAAAGGTGAGTCAGTTGGTTTTCCAATTATTTCGGAGTTGAAGAAATTACCAAGTCTAATTAAGCAACCCGTGAGCGCCACTAGAATGACAATCCGATCGAGTATCTGAAGATAGGATTGACCCGGTTTCTTTTTTCGGCTATAAAGCCACAACGCAAAGAGGATACCAAATGCTCCGCCATGACTTGCTAAACCTTGAAGCCCGGTGAATTTGAATGTTGGTGAAAACTGAAAGGGTAGCAGTACACTCAATGGATCGTTCCATAGCAAGTCTGGCTGGTAGAAGAAAACGTGCCCGAGTCGAGCTCCAAGTACGGTGGCAATCACCATATAAATCGTAAGGGTTTCTACGTCTTTTTCTGGTTTACCTTCCTTTCGATAGATATAATAAAGTAGTTGCTGGCTTATCAGAAAACCAAGAGCGAAGAGTAATCCATACCACCGCAAAGCAAACCAACCCATGGAAAATATTTCAGAGCTTCCGTTCCAGATAATGTAGCTAATCATCGTCATTTTAATATGAAATTACAGGTAAAGATAAGCACTTAAGCCTAATGACCAATGCCTAAAAATGCATGATTCAAGGCTTAAGGAAACACATTGAATTTTGAACTTAAATTTTTGTTAACTCTTCCAGTTCTGTTGCAAAGCCACTTGACAAAATAGGAAACCGACACCAACTACGTGGGTCAACATTAAGGTCGTCAAGGTGAAAGGAGGGTGCAATACGTTCTCGCTTCCATTGATTGGCGGCCCAAAGCCTATAGAATTTTTTAATGTACTCCTTGAGCTGAGCCTGACTGAATACTTGATTTGAACCTGAATTGGTAGTTAATGCACTGAAAACTTCAATGGGGGATTTGCGATCACGGATGGCCAGTTTCTCAATCTCGACCAATAATGAATAGGGCATTAAATCTTTTTCGTCTGTTTGCTCACGATCAGTGGGTCGCAATTCAGCTGTAGGTTGCAGTTTGTTAACATATGAAAGGCCTGGATATCCTAATTCTTTTTCTGCCCACCTCAGCCACTGTAAAATAAAAGGCTTGTCGATTCCTGCAATAGGAGCGAGACTTCCGCTGGTGTCGCCATCCATAGTTGCATAACCGACATCTCCTTCGCTTCTGTTAGAGGTAGTAAGCAGAACAGATTGTTTTACATTGGCCAACATCCAGATAATAGGAGAGCGCGAACGTGCTTGAATATTTTGCAAAGCAATATCGTCTTTCTCCCAGGTTAACGACCTATTGAGAACGGTTTCAATTTTGGAAATATAAGAATTCACTTCTTCTTCAACTAACCAGGAATGAAATTCAGCGCCCAATGATTGTGCTAGTTCTCTCGCTGCTGTAAGTGTTGTTTCAGATGAATTTTTTGTTCCCTGATAGGCACACGTCAACAACTTGGCAACTGCTTGCTCTTTGTTTTTTACTCCTGAAAGTCCGGTGGACTGACAGAATTTTTCCCATCCTAATTCTGCCGAGGCTCTTTTTACCATTTCGGAAACGAGTATCGCACAACAGCTTGAATCGGCTCCACCACTTAAACTTAACACAAAGCCCTTCGCTTTACTTTTCCTCAGGTAATCGAACAACGCAAGTGAGGTAGCCCTTGCAAATTCCTCATTTTTTTCTTTTGAATCGTGTGATGGAAGTGGTTTGCTATTGGAGGGGTCTTTAAAATCTAAATCGCAGGCAAGAATGTTGAAGTTTTTAAACGAAAGGCGTTTGTTGATCGCCAGCAGCTTTCCATTTTGTCCGATGATAATATCACCATCATAAATCATTCTGCCGGCTTCATTTCCTAGCATGTTCACAAAGACATAGGCACAGTTGAATTTTTCAGAGCCTTCGATGACAACCTCTTGCTCTCTCAATTCACTCTTGCTTAATGCAAAATGGCTGGCGCTGGGATTAAGAATCAGATCAGCACCACGTTCGTGAAGGCGATATCCTGGCCGGTTATCTTTTCGCCAGGCATCTTCACAAATTTCAAATCCGAATTTGATGCCAGCAACTTCATATATCAAATCACCAACCTGAATAATTTGATTGTTGCGATTGATTTCCTTGACTGTATTCACCGGCCATGCATCAAACCAACGTGGTTCGTAATGCACCCCATCCCGGGCAAGATTTTGTTTTAGGGTTATACCTGCAATTTTTTTATTGGTAATGACACAAACTCCGTTGTAGGTAATTTTATCTATTCGGATGGGCAACCCCACGCATGCAGTAATCGAATCGCAATGAGGAAGGATTGTTTGTAAGTTGATCCAAGCAGATTCGCTAAGCCAATCGCTGAGGAAAACATCCTCGCACCCATATCCAGTAAGGCTTAGTTCAGGAAAGCATAGTATATCAATCTTTTGATCTTTGGCGGATTCTATGGCTTCAATAATATTGGCCACATTACCCTTCCAATCCATAGGGATTTGGTTTACTGTAGCACCACCTATTTTTAAAGTCTTATCCATGCATTTAGCAGCTGACAATAGTCAATTGTCAGTAAATGTTATAAGCCACTATTCAATACTAAGCATCTCACACGTTTTTTGAGCTGCATCTTGTTCCGCTTTCTTTTTCGTGTAACCGTAACCAAGACCATAAGGTTGCTCGGCTATAAAAACCTGGGCAGAAAATTCCTTGCTGTTCCTTCCGTTTTTCACATTCAGAATTTCGAACTTAATTTCCTTGGTATGCCGCTGCGCCCATTCAATGATCTTACTTTTATGATTGGAGTTGTTGTTCACTACTACCTCCAAATCAAAATAAGGTTGGATTAATTTATCTACTACAAATTTTTTACAGCGAATGAAACCTTTGTCGAGGTAAACGGCACCAACTAATGCCTCCAGCGTATTACCTAATATGACTTGCTGGAGTTGAGCATTTTTGTTATCAAATTGTACGATGGCACTAATTCCAACTTTTCTGCCAAGATGGTTAAGTGATTCGCGGTTCACAATGCGTGATCGTATTTCAGTAAGAAATCCTTCATCTTTGAAAGGGTATTTTTTGAATAAGTAATCGGCAACAGCTGCCCCTAAAATAGCATCGCCCAAATATTCAAGCCGCTCATTAGATTCGCGAAAGCCTTCTTTTTCCTTGCCTTTGGAACTGTGGAGTGTGGCAAGTTTATAAAGTGCAAGATTGGATGGCGTAAAACCTGCAATGGTGCGAATTGCAGTGATCAGCTTCTTATCATCTTTAGAGCTGGATTGGGTTAATTTCAGTAAGTTCCACACAGGATAGGGGGCCTTACTTCACTTTCTTAAGCAGAATAGAAAAATTATGACCTCCAAAGCCAAACGTGTTACTCAAGGCAATGTTAACTTCCCTTTTTTGAGCTTTGTTGAAGGTTAAATTAAGCTTGCCATCTAACTCGGGATCATCAATAAAATGATTTATAGTAGGCGGCACAATGCTCTCCTTAATTGCAAGAAGGCAGGCAATAGCCTCAATAGCTCCAGCTGCTCCAAGCAGGTGACCTGTCATGGATTTGGTTGAACTGATATTAAGGTTGTAGGCGTGGTCACCAAATACTTTTTTAATGGCTTTTATCTCACCAATATCCCCTAATGGAGTTGAGGTTCCATGGGTGTTTATATAATCAACTTGTTCAGGTTTAATGCCAGCTTCTTCAAGTGCATATTCCATCACCTTAGTGATACCTGCTCCTTCTGGATGTGGAGCTGTGATGTGATAAGCATCGGCAGACATGCCTCCTCCGATTATTTCTGCATAAATTTTAGCGCCTCTTTTTTTTGCGTGCTCGTATTCTTCAAGAATTAAAGCACCAGCCCCTTCACCTAATACAAAACCATCGCGGTCTTTATCATACGGACGCGAGGCTGTTTCAGGTGACGCATTGTTTTCCGACAAGGCTTTAAGAGCATTGAATCCGCCAACACCAGCAATACAAATCGCAGCTTCAGAACCACCAGAAACAATAATGTCTGCTTTTCCCAACTTTAAATAGGTGTAGGCATCATACATGGCATTGGTAGAAGACGCACATGCAGAAACGGTAACATAATTCGGGCCTCTGAATCCGTGCTTGATCGAAATATGACCCGCACTGAGATCTGGAATCATCTTTGGAATAAAGAAGGGATTGAAGCGTGGAGTTCCATCTCCAGCTGCAAACGACCTCATCTCTTCCTGAAACGTAAGTAATCCACCGATGCCTGAACCCCAGATCACGCCAACGCGATCCAAGTTTATTTCAGACATCGGAAGATTAGCATCCTGTATAGCTTCATCTGACGCCACCATTGCGTATTGAGAAAAGGGATCAAGTTTCCTTGCTTCCTTTCGTTCCATGAACTTTTCAGGATCAAAACCTTTTAGCTCGCAGGCGAACTTGGTTTTGAAAAGAGTGGTATCAAACTTTGTGATGGGTGCAGCACCGCTCTTCCCAATTCGAAGACCCTCCCAATATTCAGGAAGCGTATTTCCAATAGGCGTAAGTGCACCAACACCTGTAATTACTACTCGTTTAAAAGTCATAAAACTATTTAGGTGGCGGAGATTTAGATTATTTCTTCGCGTTCTCCTCTAAGTAGGAAATCGCCTGGCCTACCGTAGCAATGTTCTCAGCTTGGTCGTCAGGGATAGAGATGTTAAATTCTTTTTCGAACTCCATGATCAACTCCACTGTATCCAGTGAGTCGGCACCAAGGTCATTGGTAAAGCTTGCT
>JANOQK010000037.1:0-4165 GCA_031414855.1 Bacteroidia bacterium
GATTTCATTAGTATGTCTACATATTGCGCACTCTTATAGGCGAATGGTTCGTATTGATTTTACTTTGAATGCTTCCCTTGAAAATCTATAAGTGACTCGTAGCCTTTCTTCATCATCCAGCTTTCAATCTCTTCCAACATATGAGTGATTGTTGGAATGCCTTTTTTGTACACAGCACTTACCACTTGAACAGCATTCCCTCCAGCCAATAACATCTTTACTACATCTTTTCCTGTTAATATACCCGTGTTGCAGATAATACTTCCCTTAATTTTTTTATGCAGCAAACCTGCATAGCGCAAGGCCAGGCGATTATCACTTTCGCTACTGAAGATGTAAGGGAAGTGATGCTCTTCTTTATCTACGTCAATATCGGGTTGGAACAGCCTATTGAATAACACAAAGCCATCAACACCTACTTTGTCTAGTTGAGAGATAAATCGCAGCGTGTTGGTATAAAAAGGACTGAGTTTAATAAATAATGGTAAGCGAACACCAGCCCTTACAAGTTCTAATGTCCTTATCTGCTTTTGTTCTATGGCATCTGAATTCAATTCAAAGTCAATGTTGCTATTATAGAAATTGAGTTCAAGGGCATCTATACCAGTGTCCTCCATTTTTAATGCGTATTCAAGCCAGGATTCATCATGCACACAGTTTAGGCTGCCAATTAGCGGAATAGTAAGATGCTTTCGTGCCTCCTTTAACTGCCTGAGGTGTTCGGCAGGACCCGCGTGCTTAGCATTAGGAAACAGACTGTCATGTTCAGCATCCCAATTACTAAATGATTCCTGCATGTGATCCAATTGAAGTGACTCTAACTGAATCTGCTCTTCGAACAATGATTTGTATACGATCGCTGCTGCGCCTGCTTCTTCCAGCTTTACCAAATTGCCAACATCGGTCACGATGTTACTAGCTCCTATAACGATTGGATTTTTAAGGACTAATCCACCGTATTGTATTGAGAGATTTAGTTTCATGTCGTAGTGGGTTTAGTCTTCTGAAAGTTGTTTGATATCTTTAAATCGCTGTAAATTATCTTTTGTGGCTAATTCCGCAAGCCTAACGGCCTCATCAGGATGAGTTAAGTTCAAGGTCTTATATCGAATCTCTTCCTCCAGGTAATCTGAAAATTTGGTGTCCACTTCAACACCATCCCAAGTAAATGGATTCTGACTCTCCTTGCGCAATTCAGGGTTAAACCTGTACATCGGCCAGTATCCGGATTTGGCCGCCTTTTCAGATTGTTTTTTTGCAAACTTCATATCATATCCATGGGCAATGCAAGGTGAGTAGGCGATGATAATTGACGGTCCGTTGTGTTTCTCTGCTTCCACAAAGGCTAACGCTGTCTTCTCTCTATCCATACCCATGTTTACTGAAGCAACATATGCGCTTCCATAAGAGCTCATCATCAGCCCAAGATTTTTCTTACTTAGCTTTTTGCCATCTGAAGCAAACTTAGCAACAGCTCCTCGTGGGGTTGATTTAGATGCCTGGCCTCCGGTATTGGAATACACTTCTGTATCTACCACCAGAATATTTACATTCCGGTTAGAGGCCATTACGTGATCCAATCCACCAAAACCTATGTCATACGCCCAGCCATCTCCACCAAATATCCAGATGCTCTTGTCTACAAAGTAGTCCTGTAACTCAATTACCTTATCTAAGACTGCAGTTGTTCCTGCTTTTCTTTCCTGAGCCAATAGTTGTTTAATAAGGTCTGCATGGCCCTTAGCTTCATTGTTAATTTCATTAAACAAGGTCAATGATTTTTGAAGTTCCGTTTTAAGTTCAACACTGATCGGGGTGGTAAGTAATAATTCTACATTTGTTTTTAACTGTCTTCGATTGGCATCAACGGCTAGGCGCATGCCCAAACCAAACTCTGCGTTATCTTCGAAAAGTGAATTCGCCCACGCAGGACCTTTTCCGTTTTTATCTTTTGTATAAGGTGTAAGAGGGAAAGTGCCACCATAAATAGAAGTACAGCCAGTGGCGTTGGCGATAATCATTCGATCACCGTAAAGCTGCGTTACCAAATGAATATAGGGAACTTCACCGCAGCCGGAGCAACTTGGAGGATACTCCATATAGGGCTCGGCAATGTTGGGTTCGTTAACAAATGGAAGCTTATCAATCCAGATGGCAGCATTACCTGGCACACCTCTATATTCAAGACGCTTTGTGCCAGTTGGCATGGTGCCATTGGTCGGCATATGAGAAACCGGAATGTTATCACCTTTCAAGCGAAGTATTGGATCGATGATGTTATCTGCAAACCAGCCAGATCCATCCGGAACAACTTTTATGATCTCAGCAAATTTATCAACTTCCAATGGAATAGGAACAGCGACAACTGCTGCGGCAGATTCATCAATGGCTTTCCAATTCATCTCCACAATTTCCTGGCCTTTGCGTGCGAACTGTTTCTGAACAAATTTCTTAATAAGTTCGATCGCCTCTTGTTCCGGCAGCACTCCGGAGACTTTGAAGAAAGCTGTTTGCATAACAGAACTTATTCGTCCACCAAGGCCAACACTTTTTGCAATCTTGGACGCATCAATAGCAAACACTTTTATTTTCTTTGTGCGGATTGTTTCTTGCATGTCTTTGGTAAACAGCTTGAAAATGTTCTCCGGTTTCTGACTAGAATTAATGAGGAAGGTTCCACCTTCCGTTATTCCTTCCAATATGTCGTACTGGCCAATGTATTGGGAACGATGCAGTGCAACAAAATCAACTTTGTTTAGCAAATACTCTGATTGGATTCGCTCTTTACCAAATCGCAAGTGCGAGATCGTCCAGCCACCTGATTTATTTGAATCGTACTGAAAATAGCCTTGCACAAAAAGATCCGTGTTATCACCAATCATCTTGATGGCATTCTTGTTTGCGCTCACTGTACCGTCCGATCCATAACCCCAGAACTTGCAGCGCACGATTCCTTTTTGTTCGGCATCAATATCTTCTTTTACGACAAGCGATTTCTTAGTAACATCATCGTTTATACCTACCGTAAAATTGTGCCAGCCATCGTTTTCAAGGTGGTCATAAACGGCTTTGACCATTGAGGGAGTGAATTCTTTTGACGATAAACCATATCGGCCACCAATGATGCGAATACCCTGCCGTTCATTTGACAGTGCCGCAACCACATCAAGATAGAGTGGTTCACCGATAGAGCCAGGTTCCTTGGTGCGATCTAATACAGCAATTTTCTTTACTGACTTAGGAATTTCGTTTATGAAATCCGCAACAGAAAATGGCCTGTACAGACGAAGTTTTAATAGACCTACCTTTTCACCTTTCTTGCGCAGGTAGTTAATTGTTTCTTCAATAGTTTCTGTGCCCGATCCAATGGCGATCAGTATTTTTTCAGCCTTTGGATCTCCTATATATTCATACAGTTTGTATTTCCTTCCTGTTTTTTCCCCGAAAATCTTCATGTATTTCTGCACAATCGCTGGGCAGGCATCATAGAATTTGTTCACTGTTTCTCTTCCTTGAAAATAGACATCCGGATTTTGTGCGCCTACTTTGCAAATGGGAGCTTCAGGCTTTAAGGCAAGTGCGCGAAACTCTTCTACATATTTCATATCGACCATGCTTTTCATGTCATCATAGCTGATCGGTATAATTTTTTGGATAGAATGAGAAGTGCGAAAGCCGTCAAAGAAGTGAAGGAATGGTATCTTAGATTCAAGTGTTGCTAAATGGGATATCACCGCAAGGTCTTGAGCCTCTTGCACATTGGAGGAAGCTAGCATAGCAAAGCCAGTCCCTCGTGTTGCCATCACATCAGAATGATCTCCAAAAATCGAGAGTGCCTGACAGGCAAGTGATCTCGCGGAAACGTGAAATACTACGGGTAGCATTTCACCTGCAATCTTAAACATGTTAGGAACCATCAGCATTAAACCCTGCGAAGCAGTGAATGTGGTGGACAAAGCACCTGCAGAGAGGGCACCGTGAATGGCACCTGCCGCACCCGCCTCCGATTGCATTTGAGTAACATCTACTTGCTCTCCGAATATATTCTTTCTTCCTTCCGCAGACCACCCATCAGCTCTTTCGCCCATGTCGGAGGTAGGTGTATTAGTATAAATGGATGCTACTTCTGAAAAGCCATAAGCGACATTTGCGACAGCAGTATTTC
>JANOQK010000038.1:0-9222 GCA_031414855.1 Bacteroidia bacterium
GGCTAAGTTTGTAACTCAATAATTGCTACTTCACCTTCCAACCCAAAGCCTTCAATTCATCAGCTGTAAGGTTAACTACATTTACATCCAGCTTAATGGGAGTTAATGGTGCATCCGTAGAATCGGTTTTAACTGCGGCAATCGCTTCCACCACGTCCATCCCTTTGAATACTTTTCCAAAGATCATGTAGTCACCATCAAGCCTTGCCAGGCCTCCCTTATTTTGAACAATATAGAATTGGCATGTAGCGGAAAGTTTACCAGGATTGTCATCCCGCCCAATGCCCACTGCGCCATACACATGGCGAATGGTATCTCGAAATTCAGGATTCAATAAATAAGTGGTATCCGTAAACCCAGCTGGTGTATCGGGGCAACCACCCTGAATAACAAAATTATTAATCACCCGATTAAAGGTGAGCGTATCCCAATAATTAGCATTTGCCAGTTTTATAAAACTGGCTTTGTGATTCGGAGTTTCGTCATACATCCAAAAAAGGATTTCGCCCATATTGGTTTTAATTTGTCCAACTGGATATGTCTCATTCTCCTTTACGGAACATGAAATAAAAACAGTGATGATAACTAGCAACAATAACTTATTCATAAAATAGTTTTAATTATTTTCGATAATCCAATGCTGGTTTACGATCACCAATTAATGCTTCATATTTAAAATTATCACCTCTTCTCTTACGCAATTCTTTCCATGATTCTTCAATTAAAGCCGGAGAATTATACAAATCGATCGCGGTAAGCGCCAGAGTCTTTGCCGCTATCATCATTCCTTTATGCCCGATGGACATTCCACCAGCAGCAACAGCCTGCCAGCTATGGGCTGCCGTGCCAGGCACCCAAGTAGCAATACGTAATCCTGCAGTAGGAACTACCCAAGCGATGTCAGACACATCGGTAGAACCTCCACTTTCATTTTCCTTCAATTCACCAATCTCATTAGTTGTTTCCAATTTTGGAATTGTTCCTGTGAATGATTCTTGAATTTTGCTTCCAAATTCTTTTTCCTGAAGAGTTAATGTATAACCACCTACCATGCGCAAGTTGGCATCCATCACTTTTGCGAGTGACTCGCTAGGCATCATATTATAAACACCTCCTGTCACTTCATATTTCATTTTAGTATCGGTACCTAGTGCAGCTCCCTCAGCTGCTTTAACAACTCGTTCCCAAACCGATTTCACTTCCTCAGGCTTCGGGTGACGAACATAGTAATATGCTTCCGCGAAAGCTGGCACTACATTAGGAGCCTCTCCTCCTCGTGTGATCACATAATGGATGCGCGTTGCATCAGAAACATGTTCTCTCATCATATTCACCATATCATTCATTGCCTCCACCGCATCCAAAGCCGAACGCCCTCTTTCTGGCGAGCCCGCTGCATGAGAAGCTATTCCGTAAAAACGAAATTTGCCCGACTTATTTGAAAGTGAAGCTCCCCATCCTGCTGAGTTTGAAGATCCTGGATGCCAATGCAACACTACATCTACATCTTGAAATAATCCATCACGCACCATGTACACTTTGCCCGAGCCACCTTCTTCTGCCGGTGTTCCGTAAAAACGAATGGTGCCTGACTTCTTATTTGCAAGGAGCCAGTTCTTTACTTCAATGGCTGCAGCTGCCGAAGCTGTTCCGAACAGGTGATGACCACAGGCATGACCCGCAATTTGATTTGGAATTGTTTTTAACTCAGGAACAGCCTCTTGTGCAACACCCGGAAGGGCATCAAACTCTCCGAGTATTCCAATGACAGGTTTACCTGAACCAAAAGTAGCCGTGAATGCCGTAGGCATACCTGCTACACCACTATCTATCTTAAACCCTTCCTTACTGAGTGTCTCTTGAAGCAAGGCCGAACTCTTCGTTTCCTGAAATCCCACTTCCGCATACTCCCAGATTTTATGTGCGATCGAAGAGTATTGATCAAATTTTGAATCAATAGCTTTAATAATATCAGGTTTGGCTTTTTGAGCTTGTGCTGTCAAGCAGCCAATAGAAATCATAAAAAGAATGTAAAGTCTGTTCATAGGAATTTGATTTACGACAAAGATAATCCTTGTATCCTTTATCGAGAATATTTTTTTAGTAAGCAGGTAGAAAAACTGATCACAGAAATGATTGGTCTGAATTCAATTTTAAATTATCTTTCATTCTATTGAACCCCTATTTCCAAGCATAATCTGTTCTTAATCTCCATGAAGCAATCCTTCCTCATTCTTTTGTCCATACTCTCATCTAGTCAATTTGTTGTAGTTGCCCAAGAGTATGGTGGTGAATTTAGTGAGTTGCCTGAAGTAACGTTGAGACGCGCTCTAGAAATGAAAATCCTTGAGCAAGATTCTTCTGCAGAAGCAGTGTTGCTTTATGACTTAGCTGAAATCGAAGTTGTTCCCGCTGGAACTAAACTGCACTATCTAAGGCGAATAAAGATCTTTAATAAGAGCGCCTATGATAAATGGGGCAATGTAACCCTCTACGTCCAAAAACTTGGCTTCACTAAAATTAATGGTTTTACATGTAATCTTGAAGACGGACAGATTGTTAAAACCTATATTGGTGAATCTCAGATTTTCAAAAGTAGCCACAATAAAGAATGGGATAAATACACTTTTGCAATGCCAAATGTCAAGGAAGGAACTGTAATTGAATACAACTTAAAAACCGTAATTGACTTTTACACTTTGCCCACCTGGAAGTTTCAACACTCGATTCCGGTACTATGGAGTGAATATGATTTGAACAATTCAATTGTATCATTCCGTGCTGATTTAGGAGGGTCATTAAAAGTTAACTATGAACCTCCAAAAGGGAGAAAACCTCATCGATGGTCGATAGCTAATACTCCATCATTCAAAGAAGAGCCGTTTATGCCAAACGCTGATTTTTTTAGGACTCAACTCTATTTATGGGCGTATAGCCCTTCATGGAGGAAAATTGTAGAACGAATTTGGGCTCATAAATACTTTAAGCCGATTGTCAATGGCCAGGACTTTCTCCTTCCAATTGCCAAAGATGTTGGTGGCGGATTGGCTGTTGATCCACGTAACCGCATAAAAAATCTTGTGGAATATCTAAAAAACAATGTTAAGTGGAATGGAACGTATGATTATTTTTCTGACGATCCCGAACTTATACTCAAGCTCAAACAAGGAAGTAGTGGTGATATTAATCTTTTGTTAGGTTCACTTCTGGCAAAGGCTGGCATTACAGTCAACGCAGTACTAATCAGCACTCGCGAAAATGGGCACTATCACGAAGATATCCCTTCCCTTCAACAGTTCAATTATTTAATTTGTCAAACAATCATTGGAACTGATACGCTATACATAGATGCAACTGAACGCGGACTTCGTTACGATGCATTACCCGTGCGCTGCCTCAATCAAAGAGGGCTTAGCATAAACAAGGAGAGCGCATCGTGGGTAACTATTAAGCCTCTGTTTAAGAATAAGGTAACAGCGGAAGCAGATTTTACTTTACAAAAGTCAGGTGAACTAAATGGCAAACTGACGATTATTAGAGATGGTTATGCCGGGTATACCTCCAGGCAAAAATACTTGACCAACAAAGAAAATTATTACCAGGCTAGCCTCAACGGAGCCTGGCAACTTCACGAAAAACACTATGAGAATGAAAGCGATTATGAGAAACCATTCAATGAATTCTATAATTTAACTATCGATACACATTCAAATGATGCTGGTGACTTTATTTACATCAATCCGTTTTTAGCACTTGCTGAAGAGTTCAATCCTTTTAAAGAGAATCTGAGAAAATATCCAATTGAATATGAGTTAGCAGAAGAAAAAACTTTCATTGGTAAGATTACGATACCAGAAGGATATACTGTTCACGAGCTTCCACAAAGCAAAGTAATTGCAACTCCAGACAATGGTGTCAAATGTGTCTTTAATTTCTCGCAATCTAGCAGGCAGATTCATGTTTTAACGCGTTTCCAGGTAAACCGCACTTTTTTCCCCCCGGAGGAGTTTGAGGCCTTAAAGGAATTTTACTCTAGAGTTGCAGCCAAAAATGCTGAGCAGATCGTACTTCGAAAACAATAGTTGTTTTCCATAAGTGACCTGCATATCAGCACCCAATATTGTCTGCCAGAACCGTTGACTCATTATTTCATTTTCTTTTACTCCTAATTTTTATAGCTTACCTCACCTAATTCAATTTCTCGACATGAAAAAACTTTTACTACTCCCCCTGATCGTATTCGCGTTGACTGTTCATGCTCAGGAAGCTATCAAAAAAGCACCTGAGGTGAAAGAAGGTGATGGTCCTTATATACAACTTATCATCCGTGGGGTAACGCTGATTGATGGAACCGGTGCACCTCCAGTAGGACCGGTTGACATTGTGGTGAAGCAAAATAGAATTGTGAAAATTGTAAGTCTTGGATTACCTACACCTGGGATGGCCAGCGATGCCAACAGGCCCAAGTTGGAAGAAGGTGGCAAAGAACTTGACTGCAATGGTATGTATCTCATGCCAGGTTTTGTGGATATGCATGGTCACATCGGAGGTGGTCAGGCTCCAAATGCAGAATATGTTTTTAAGCTTTGGATGGCGCATGGTGTAACTACAGTTCGCGAGCCGGGATCTGGAAATGGTTTTGATTGGGTGTTGGATCAAAAAACTAAAAGTGAAAAAAACCTGATTACTGCACCAAGAATAAAAGCTTATGTGACCTTTGGATCTGGAAGCAAAACACCAATCAGCACCCCGGAACAAGCCAGAGCCTGGGCGAATGAAAATAAGTTGAAAGGTGCCGATGGCATTAAATTCTTTGGTGCTGCACCTGAGATTATGGAAGCCGCAATAAAGGAAAATAAAAAGCTTGGCCTTCGTTCGGCTTGCCACCATGCACAACTAGGTGTAGCAAGATGGAATGTGCTAAGTTCGGCCAGTGCCGGTCTTACCACCATGGAGCATTGGTATGGGTTACCGGAATCTATGCTGGCCAACAGCACACTTCAGGATTATCCGCTCAATTATAATTATTCGAATGAACAACATCGGTTTGAAGAAGCAGGAAAATTATGGAAACAAGCAGCTGCGCCATATTCCACAAAATGGAATTTGCTAATGGACTCACTGCTTGAGCTAGATTTTACAATTGATCCTACCTTCAACATTTATGAGGCCACACGCGATTTGCACAAGGCACGCAGACAAGAGTGGCATGAACTCTATACCCTTCCTAAACTCTGGGCGTTTTATCAACCTAGTAAAGCAGCGCATGGTTCATTTTGGTTTAACTGGGGAACAGAACAAGAAGTGGCTTGGAAAGAAAATTACCGGCTATGGATGACCTTCATCAACGAATATAAAAACAGAGGCGGTCGCGTTACAACAGGATCAGATTCTGGTTTTATATTTCAACTATATGGATTCGCATACATACGTGAATTAGAACTACTGAGAGAGGCGGGCTTTCATCCGTTGGAGGTGATCCGTTCCGCGACTTTGTATGGAGCACAGGCTTTAGGTATGGAAAAAGAAATCGGTTCTATTGAAATTGGAAAACTTGCCGACTTCGCTATTGTAGATCAAAATCCATTAGAGAATCTCCAAGTACTTTACGGAACCGGTGCTGTTAAACTTATGGAAGACAATACAGTAAAGCGTGTGGGTGGGGTAAAATACACAGTAAAAGACGGCATTATTTACGATTCAAAAAAGCTATTGGCTGATGTGAAGAAGATTGTAGATGATGAGAAAGCAAAAGCAGGATTTGTATTTAAGCAGCCTGGTCAGGAATAAAAATATATAATAGAAAATATCGTTGAAATATGTAAACCAAAATAATCATGAAAGCATTTTTTACTTCTATTCTAATCTTTGCTTGCTGCAGTTCATTTGCTCAGACGAACGACTCACGTTATTTCGAAATGCGGATTTATTATTGTTTCCCCGGAAGGTTGGATGCACTCGTAGAGCGCTTTCAAAATCATACTACCCGCATTTTTGAAAAACATGGCATGGAAAACATTGGTTATTGGTTGCCTGTGACCAATGATAAAAATGCACTCTATTATATATTAGCGTTTCCCAGCAAAGAAGCACGGGAGAAATCCTGGAAAGATTTCATAGCCGATCCGGAATGGAAAGAGGTTTCTTCGAAATCGGAAGTCAACGGAAAAATTATTGAATCCATAACCTCTGTTTTTATGACGGCCGCAGATATCCTACCCAAGATCAATGCCGTAAATAGCAATGGAAAGGATAGGCTATTTGAATTGAGAACATATACTTGTCTGCCCGGAAGATTTCCTAACATTGTCACGCGATTTAAAGACCACACCGTAAAACTCTTCGAACAACATCAAATGGAAAACATAGCCTACTTTACCAGTGAAGAGAAAGATGGTGCACAATCTAAATTAGTTTATCTGGTTGCTCATCAAAACCAGGAAGCAGCTGCCAAATCGTGGGCAGAATTTCGTGCCGATCCAATATGGATTGCTGCACGAGACGCTTCAGAAAAAGACGGAAAGATTGTCGAGAAAGTTGAATCGGTTTTTATGAAACCTACAAATTTCTCCAAAATCAAGTAGTTATTTTAAAGTGAAATTTTTACTGCCAAATAATATTTTTAATAAAAATTTATGCAAGAAAAGACAAAGAAGATACTCCAAAAATGGGGCGCCAAACTTAAGAAGGGTATCTTTAAAATGAGCAAAACAGACGTAAGCTTAGACCAACTTGAAAAATTTATCGGATCGGGTGATATAGACAGTACAATTGGTGAATTGCAAAGGCTGAAGCAAATCAAGAAGAAACTGAAAAAGAAGAGCGAGTAATAACAAGTTCAAAAAAAGAAACTTAAGAAATTCAAATAATTGCGGAAGCATCAGAAAATGAAAATTGAACCACATAGAAACAAATTGCACATAAGAATTTTCTATGTTTCTATGTGGTTCAGTTCCTAATTAAAATCTTTTTTTAACCCAAACTAATTTCCTCTTTTAAAAATGGCTGCTGATAATAACGTTTGCCTTTAGCTTTGTACAGGGCATTCGCCACCGCGGCAAAGACGGGCGGAAACAAAGGTTCACCAAGACCGGTTGGATCAATTTGGTTTTTCACGAAATGTACCTCCATATTTTCAAGTAAACATTACCCTTTTCCATCAGCTTTAAGTTTGTTACTGACTACAAAGGAACATCGTTTAGCTGGGTTTTTTAAGTGAATTTCAAAGCGATACTTACGAAATTCAAACAACGGAAATCATGGGTTGGTTACTCAAACGGTTGCGGATAATTTCAGATTAATGTCACAGATGAAAATCATCTGGAGAGTGACTTGATGAGTCAGGATAGGTTTATTAACTTGATTTAATCAACTTTAAAACACAGATTCCGGGAGGTTTACAATTTTTACCTGGCATCTGTCAATTTTCTCCTTATGAAAAATTACACATTTCCTCCCGGCTATAATTTTTTCAAGTCCATTGAGCGAACCATTAAACAGGTTAAAAACCCGGTGGGTACTATGGAAGAAAGTATGGAGCGATTCCATGGAACCTATACAGTAAGCCTTGGAAAACGAAAATTATTCGCCACCCAGGATCCCGGCTTTATAGATCATGTATTAAAAACCAATCACAAGAACTATTATAAATCTCCCATGCTTACTGAGCAGCTCGGGCGGTTTTTGGGAAACGGACTGTTGACGTCAAACGGTGAGTATTGGCTGAAGCAGAGACGTTTAATACAACCTGGTTTTCACATGGATAAAATCAAAGCGCTGTATGACATCATCAAGAAAACTGTAGATGACTTTTTGATGAATCTACCAACTGGTGATCTGGTTGATGTGTATCCGTTAATGAATAAACTGGCTTTTGAAATCGTCATCAATACCTTGTTTAATGTCAAAATTCCTGAAGCCAGCCGAAATACATTGAGCAGTTTTATAAATGAAACGCAGGCTTTTGTGGTAAAAGACATTCGTCAACCGTATTTGAGTTGGTGGTTTAAGCTTTCAGGAGAGGTAAAGAAAAATCTCGACAATGCAGAAGGTGCACGTTCGATCATTCGGGATATCATCAGGGAACGCAAATCAAGTTCTGAAAAATTCAATGACTTACTTGATATGTTACTCGATACACGTTATGAAGACACTGGCGAGCCAATGGATGAGGAAAGAATCATTGATGAAATATTAGTGCTTGTTATTGCAGGCCACGAAACGACCGGTAACGCACTTTCATGGACATTATATCTGTTGGCCAAGCACCCGGACGAGTTGGAGAAATTGAAAAATGAAACCCAACACTTAAGTCTGGATCAATGTGTGCGTCATGATCGATTGAACGCTGTGATCAATGAGGGTATGCGACTTTATCCACCTGCCTGGATCAGCGATCGCATAGCATTGCAAGGTGATACCTATAAAGACTACACGTATCCAGGTGGCACAATTGTTCTGCTCTTCTATTATGGATTACATCGTGATAAAAAGCATTGGGATAATCCTGAATCGTTTGTTCCTGATCGTTTTTTAAAACAGAACATTGATAAAGAAAAACAGAAAGCTTTTTATCCCTTTGGCGCGGGGCCAAGACTCTGCATTGGCAATAGTTTTGCCTTAGCGGAGATGACCATCTTTCTTCAAACTATCATTCAGAGTTTTAACATTGAACCAACAGGCTCTACACCCTCGGTAAAACCCCTTGTCACGTTACGTCCAGATCAGGTTATTTTGAAGATTAGCAAATCAAAATCTTGATTATTGCATCCCCGGCTAGTGCGCCTTTACAAACGTCTGCTACTGCTGCCATCGACTACATATTTATTGATAGACTTATTTTCACTGTCCACTTTTCATCCGCCTATTGTACTCCATTTGCAGACTATTCACGGTAGCTTCATAACCAACTCGATCTGCAAAAACTTCGGGGCGATAGGAATCACCTGGTTTTCGTTTGTCATGCATTTTAAACTGACCAGCATGCGAAGAAACCCAAAGATCAAATTGAAGTTTCTTTAACGATTCCAATGTGTAGGCATAATCTTTACCAACATTCGGATACCCAGACATTCCGGAGAGGCGGGTCTGCGTAAGGATACTCGGCATATTGACAATCAGCACTTTCCAAGAACGCTTCTCGTCTTTCACGTCTACTAAAAAACTGGAGGCACCTTTGGTGTGACCGGGATGATGAAGCACTGTCAAGATTGTTTGCCCCAG
>JANOQK010000039.1:0-4703 GCA_031414855.1 Bacteroidia bacterium
CCGCAAGGTCTTGAGCCTCTTGCACATTGGAGGAAGCTAGCATAGCAAAGCCAGTCCCTCGTGTTGCCATCACATCAGAATGATCTCCAAAAATCGAGAGTGCCTGACAGGCAAGTGATCTGGCGGAAACGTGAAATACAACAGGCAGCATTTCACCCGCGATCTTAAACATGTTGGGAACCATCAGCATTAAACCCTGCGAAGCTGTAAATGTGGTGGATAATGCACCTGCAGAAAGAGCACCGTGAATGGCACCTGCCGCACCTGCCTCCGATTGCATTTGAGTAACATCTACTTGCTCTCCGAATATATTCTTTCTTCCTTCCGCAGACCACCCGTCAGCTCTTTCGCCCATGTCGGAGGAAGGTGTAATAGGATAAATGGCTGCTACTTCTGAAAAGCCATAAGCGACATTTGCGACAGCAGTATTTCCATCCGTATTGATGTATGTATTCGATTCCATAGTGGATTAATTATGCAATGAAAGTATGAGCTGGTCGATGATGATAAGATGTAAAACGTCAGGCAGGGTAATGATTTTTATCACTTCTCGATTTTGAGCCCCTTTCGCTTAGTTTTTAGCACTGGATAGTGCGCATTCAATCATATTCAGATTAAAAAATGGAAGGTTTCTTTTTAATTGCTACATTGAATTCCTCGATGAAGTGGAACATTTAATTAATTGAAATCTATGCGAGTTTCTGTTACCCGAAAAAATGTGAAATTCATTCCTGATTCATATCGGGTGCACCGTGTTCGATAAGCACAATCTTTGCTTTCTGTACATCATAAATTTTGGTAAGAAAACCAACTGCCTTATGGCTCATAACAACAACTTTGTTAGCCATTTTACATATTTTTTTCAGAACCGCCTTTTCATTGTAAGAAGGATCTTTCAGTACCGTGTGCAGTGTGGCCACAAGAGGAATATTGAGCCTATGGGAAGTGGAAGAATGTAGGCACCGTTCTGTCCTCCAAAAATTCCAAACTCATGCTCAAGAATACAGAGGTCGGCTCCATTGAGGTTTATGAAATTGGCCGCCTCCAAATAATCAGTTTGTTGTTCTTGATGAATAATCGACTTTACTTCTTCGGGGTATGGATAAACAAGTTCGTGGTCATTAAGTGCAACCACAAAAGCTTCATTCGTTTTATTTTTTGCTCCTTGAACACTCGTCATTGAAGCAACAAGGTTTTTTGTAAACGTTCCCATACCACATTCACGTGGTGGATAGGTGCCAATATAAGCGAGCTTCACGTTCTGAAAGGTAAGCATAATAAATTGGGACTAAATTCATTTCTATATTAGCAATCAACTCATTTGTCACCGACTTAAAAATAATTCGAAGAATAAAGCCCGTTACTTAAATATCTAAATCTTTTATGGCTCTCAAGTGGTGGGGCGATATGATGGAGAAAAGCCTATCATTATTGAAGAACGTAAATAAATAATGGATGGAGAGAAATAGCATCCTGTATTTCTCTGTTTATTAGCGCGATATGTATGGATAATCTGGCGAGGTAGCAACAATATCTAGTGGAACCAAATGTTGTTGGATTCACACTTGATCATACTCATTCATTAATATGAAGATAGCTTCGTACAAGCTTTATCATGGAGCTTGATAGCCTTTTGAAGCATCATCAATTACCAACACCCAGTCTTTACCTTCTTTGGGTGGTGTGAATGAATGCAGCCCGTTACCACTCACAGTTTTACTTGCTATTGATTTTCCAGTGCGCACATCAAACCATAAGACATTCTTTTTACTTCCGGTGATTTTGCTTAAATCAATTTTTACAGTCTTATTCTCGGGTAAATAAAACATTGCATAGGATTTGCTTTCATCTCTGGTTACAGAAACGAGATCAACGTATGTTTTTCCAATCGGTGATTTAATTAGGCTTGGATCTTCTATGCGGCCATAATAGGGCCTTGAAAGCATTAGCTTTTTGAGGTATTGCATTTGACTTGCCGCTTCAGCGCGGGTTGCTGTTCTCCAGCCGATAATGGTATCTCCGATATTAATAGTAGGGTAGAGGTCTTTGTTTAAAAACTGCCAGATCTGATGATGACCATACGTAACACCGCATGCTCCTGCAAACACCCCTCGATAAATACGGGCACGCACATCATACGCTGTAAAGTAGCCCCGTTGCCTTGTCCATTTGCCATCCCATGGGTTTACAGGATGATCTTCGTAACAAGGCTCCATGTCCAGCGTTGGCTTCTGTGGTTTGATGGCAAGGTCTTCCATTACCCATCGCCATGGATCTGATTCACGAGAACCATGACCTGATTGAAATGCATTCATATCCAGCCAGGGCTCACTATGAATGTAGTTTGCCGTCCGAAATTCTCCACCTGAAGGATGATAGGTAATAAAGGCATCCTTACCTAACACACTTTCGATTCCGCTGGCCATGGCTCGCCATAAGGCAACATCGTTTCCTTCTACTTCCACGCCATTATTTTTTCTTTTGTAGATGGCTGGTCTATCGCCTCCAAGGACCCAAATAATATTCCAATTTTTGGCATAGCGTTTTGCGAGAATACTTCCATAGATCTCAGCATTTTTCTCATCAAATATTACGGGCCCTTCTCCCCACATTTGCGTAACCTTATCTCCCCACGTTGGAAGAAACCCGATATAGATTCCTTTCTCGGCTGCTTTGTTGATGATGAAATCAACATGATCCCAATAATCGTATTCATATTCATTTTTAGGATTGTCGCCTGGAGTTATCAATAATTGTGTTGGGTCTTCATTATTAAGCGGATAGTCACCATAGCGGTTTGCCTGACGAATACCATTGAACTCGGCCAATGCAACTGCCTGCAATACATTAAAGCCTTGTTCACTTCTTATCGTGATAAACTCTTCAGCTTCTTCACGTGTCATGCGATGAAACAATTCCCAGTCTGTATCCCCCAACCAGAAGAAAGGCTTACCATCTTTTGAAGAAAGAAATTTTTGATTATCGCTTACTCTTATCTGTGCTACTGAGGGGGCAACCATAAGCAAAAACGATAGTAGGAGAAGGTTTATTTTTTCCGTCATATCTCAGGAGTAAGTTTAATGTTTGACATGATACTAAGTTATAGGTATCTGGGCTGTTGTCGCTATGCTTATTTGATCCTTCACGCTCGCCTACCCAAATTGCGTCCTCTGTCGCTCAAGCACTGTTACTATTACGAGGGTCATTCATTGCCAGCTGTACTAAGTTGCGTAATTAATTGGATTTCTATTAAGCCAGTTCTGGAATTTCCATCTTTACGGTTGTTCCTTTTCCAATCTGAGATTCGATATCAATTTTACCTTTCAGCTTTTCAATTGTTTCTTTCACGATATAAAGACCCAGGCCAGAACCAGCGCCATCATCAGTAGCTCGATAGAACATTTTGTAGACATTCGGTAAGTGATCTTTTTCAATTCCTTTACCGTTATCTTTAATAGCAAGCGTCACGGCATGTTCCTGGATGTCTACATCAACCTGTATAATGGGATCTTTTCCATTCCGATAACGTATAGCATTGGAAATGATGTTATTCAGAATTACTTTCAAGCGCCAGCGATCAGAATAGAAAGGTCTTTCTTGATGTACCTGTATCACCTTTTCAACTGCCTTACCTGTGCTAGTGGCAAATCTCAGTTGTTCAAATGTCTCTTCAATTAATGGTTTAAAATGGATTTCTTCCCGTTTCACTTCAAGTCTTGAGTTTCTAGATTGATCCAAAATTTCTTTAATAAAATTGTCTTGTTGCAATGCACTCTTATGCACCATGTCCAGGTACAGGTCTTTCATCGCGCTATCATCGTCTTTCTTCGCCAGATTAATCAGACCTAATACGGATGCAATAGGTGCGCGCAAATCATGAGAAACACTGTAAACAAAGTTATCTAGTTCTGTATTTCGCTTGCTCAACTCCTGATTTGTTCCACTTAATGTTTCCTCCGCTAGTTTGCGGGTTCCAATTTCATCATTCAGTTCCTTGGTGCGCTCCTGAATCATCGTTTCCAGATTTGCATTAAACTCTTGCAACTTATGCTGAGCCTCAGAACGCTCTCTTACAGTGGCAGAAAGAATGATTGTTGATATGCTTATCACACAGATAAAAATCTGAAGTAAGAGCATAGAGTCATATGATTCCATTAATACAAATGGCCCAGTCCTACTTATGGTTACATAAATTGAAAACAAAGAGGTGGCAAGGGCACCTGCCATAGCAATCATTAAATCAAAACGAAAAGCCAGCCATAATAGCAATGGAAGTACCAAAAATGGGAGGGATCGTTCCAATGTTGGGCGGAGATAATCAACCTGAAGCAACGAATAAATACCTGCTATGATAACAAGAAGAATAGCAATCTCAGCACCTTTATCGGATGAGAATTTTAAGTAGTGTTTTTGTGATATCGCCAACACAAAGGGTGTAAACAATACTATGCCTACTGCATTCCCAACCCACCAGGAGAATCCTGTCTTCAACAAATCAGCCGGGAGTGTTAAGCTATGTCCATACAATGTTAGCGTTCCAATGCCTGCGCCAACAAAACATATCAGCATGGTAACAAATAAAAAACGAAAGGCATTCTTTGTATTTTTAAATGGATAATTGTCTTTTATCCATGCTTTTACTAGAAAATTTCCAATAAGGGCTTCAAGCGTATTGCCAATGGCTATAAAACTGCTGATGGTAA
>JANOQK010000040.1:0-2831 GCA_031414855.1 Bacteroidia bacterium
TGATTGCGTTGGATGTAACCCCACAAAGAGATGAGTATGATCTGGCATTCCATTTATAGCTATCATTTTGTGTTTATTATTTTTTACAATTCCTGTTATGTATTTGAACAATTCTTCTTGCCATAAAGGTTGTATCAAGCTAATCCTGTTTTGGACCGCAAACACAAATTGTATGTGAAGTTGGGTATAGGTATTGGCCATAAAATGGTGGTTGGTTAGTTGGCTAAAACATTCCGTCCCTGCCGGGACGGTTTCTCAATATTCAAATTTCTACTGTCTCGTCCTGAAATAGGTTGACAATAAAGTCAACCAAAATGAATCACATAGAATTAAAAGAAAGTATCATTGCGGAGTATTTATCCACTGGGTTAAGTCTTCGGAAATTAGGGAGCAAGCACGGAGTAAACTTCCGTAACATCCACCGCTGGATAATGCAATACCAAGGCCGAATGAAGAAACCAGCAACTAGCAAACGTGTAAAGCCCAATCCGGATTTGGCCCAGGAAGTTCTTCCCACCGATGTGAAGAAACTTCAAGCGGAGCTGCGCAAAGCCAGACTCCTCAATGAAGTTCTCACCGAGGTAATCAATATTGCCGAAGAGGAACTCGGATTGCCTATCCGAAAAAAGTCTGGCACCAAGTAGTTTTAAGAATAGTACAAAGGACGCCTTCCCAATCTATTGGGGTGCTTTGTTCATTACTTGGTTATAGTCGACAGGCATATTATCAACACATTAAAGTACAAGAGCAAGAAGCTTTGCAAGAGGATTTACTTCTACAGGAAGTATTGCGTATTCGCAAAACACAAAAGCGGATTGGAACTCGAAAATTATTAATCATGATGAACGTTTTTATGCAACAACATACCATCGGTATAGGCCGGGATGCATTCTTTGAGATGTTGCGTAACCAAGGGCTATTGGTTAGAAGGAGAAGGCGTTCAAAGCCGCAGACCACTTTTTCTAACCATTGGCTGCGCAAGTATAAAAACCTTATTGTTGATTTTGTTCCAAACAAGGCTAATCAATTGTGGGTAAGCGATATAACCTATATCTATTTGGAGACTGGCTTTGCTTATCTAAGTCTGATCACCGATGCCTATAGCCACAAAATTGTAGGCTTTTATTTATGTGAAGATCTCTCCGCTAAAGGTTGTGTAATGGCTTTGAGGATGGCGCTGAACAATAATCC
The DNA here is from genome assembly GCA_031414855.1 of Bacteroidia bacterium. GTDB lineage: Bacteria > Bacteroidota > Bacteroidia > Cytophagales > Cyclobacteriaceae > ELB16-189. The sequence goes on from JANOQK010000040.1 coordinate 1,192, forward strand.
TTTACGTGACAAACTCATCCATCATTCTGATAGAGGCTTGCAATATTGCAGTCATGATTATGTAAAGCTATTGCAGGATAATGACATTGCGATATCGATGACACAAAACGGAGATCCACTTGAAAATGCAATGGCCGAAAGGGTAAATGGTATTCTTAAAGATGAACTATTGGAAGTATGCTATCCGAACTTCGCGGATGCACAACAGGACATTGCAACCGCTATCAGTATTTACAATCACCAGCGACCACATTCCAGTGTTGATATGCTTACACCTGTAATTGCTCACACAAAGACAGGAGTGCTTAAGAAGCATTGGAAGAATTACTATGTCATCAATAAAAGAAAGGAGGGCGGTATATGTGAAAATGCCTAACGGCAGGTTTTGAAAGGCATAAACCAGAATGCGTATTACAAGGTAAAATCCGCCTATGAACTGTAAAGCCATAGACGGATCAATACGCTATCTGACCAGAGTTATTCCTGATGGGTTGCTCCTCAGCATTGCCCACGTCCGCTTCACCTGGTTCAACAAATGTAAACGGTTTGCAGGATTAAACTTTAAGTGTAAACTTGAGGTAGGATTAATCATTAAAAACTGTCAACTTTTTTCAGGACGAGGCAGACAAACATTCCGTCCCTACTGGGACGAATTTTCCCCGCAAATGGGTGACCCCGCGAGGAAGACGGGGGAATTAGAATTCAGTGTAGTTAGTTTAGAGAAGATTTCCCACAACCCCACAAGCGGCTTGCAATAGAATTTGTCCGCTTGAAAGGGCACCGTATTTACCTTGGAAATTTACTCATGTCTACTTCCTTGAGCACAGTCTTAAGTTTTTCCAACTCTACATGCTCACCTTCAATCGTTAAAAAAAATCGCTTGTGTATTCCCAGGAAAATTTGAGAACTATTCATAGCTTGATTATACGTTTCCCATCCTTCAAAGCCATCTATGAGTAAAGCTCGCTGAACCAGAGAGTCAGTATCAACAGGGGTGGCAAGGCTCCATTTTTTTATGGCCTGGCTGTACATGATAGGTGCCTCTTTGAAATCAAACAAAAGAAATTTTATATGTTGTTCTTCATTCAAAAACCTCTTGTCGCAAAGGCTATACTGAATTCCTCCAACCTTAATCACTTTGCTAACTGGCTTCCCATCTTTTTTAAAATCAACTACTGCATCGGGTAAAAGTTGCTTTATCTCATTTGCCGATAGCACTTTGGTGGAATCCTGTCCATGAACATTCGCGCTTATTACAAGAACAAGTGCCGCAAAAAATAAACGATTAGGTATCATCTGGTTCTTCAAACAAATCTAAATCCCTGCTATCCAATAAATGTACAAGGAAAGCTTGGTTCTATTTTCAAACTGCTGTCTCTAAAACTTAGTCAAAAAAAAAGAAGGCCGTCATTGACGGCCTTCTTTCATTACACTTAAATGAATGATTAATTCATTGTGATCGTCATCGGTGCAGAGATTGCACTAACATTTCCTGTGCTACTTACAAAGTAAACGAACACATCAAACTTGCCATTGGCAGTAAATGGTGTGAATAACGTTCCTCTTGAAGTAGACGAACCAGAAGCCGATACTGCGAAAGGCGAAATGGCCGCACTTCCCGTATAGAAACCGTTAAAGGT
>JANOQK010000041.1:0-5874 GCA_031414855.1 Bacteroidia bacterium
GCAGGCGGTGTAGTTGTTTATACTACTAAGAAGGCAAAAAGAGGCCAGAAGTTAGTGGTAACCTATGACAACATGTTTGGTGTAACAACACCAGGTAAAGGGCAGGCCATGATGAACCCGACTGATTTTGCTGATTATACATGGAAGGCCATTACCAATACAGCTATCCAAAATGGAACTGATCCAACTGCGACTTTGGCCACATTTAACCACCCACAATTTGGTGGTGGAACATCTCCTAAAATACCAGATTATCTTACAGTAGGTGCTGTACAAGGATTTACTGGTACAGTTGATCTGAACGCCCAGAAATTGTTGTATAATAACGATCCTAGACTTGGTGGAATTTACCAGGTAACTAAAGCGAATAAAGAAGGTACCGATTGGTATGATGCCGTCACAAGCAACGCGCCTATCGTTAGACAAACTCTCGGGTTCAGTGGTGGTGGCGAAAGCAACCGCTTCTATGTTGGCTTAAGTGCTCAAAATCAGGATGGTATACTTTTGAATAACAGTTTCGATCGTTATGCTGCTCGTATAAACTCTGAGTTTGACGTTTTGAAGAACTTACGTATTGGCGAAAATATGCAGTTCACCATGCAACAAGTATTGGGACTTGGCGGTGGCGCTGGTGGCCAGGGTGTTGCCGCGGATGAAAATGATATTTTGGCGGCATTCCGTATGCCATCTATTATCCCGGTATATGACGAGTTTGGTGGTTATGCTGGTACAGCCTCTAAAGGTTTTAACAACCCAAGAAATCCTGTTGCAAGCAGAGCAGGATTAGCAAACAACCGAGCACATAATGTAAGTGGTTTTGGTAACCTTTATATAGAGTATGATCCTATTCCAGGTTTAACTTTACGCAGCAGCATTGGTGGTAACTACAATAGCGGTCAAAGCCGTGGCTATGGCCGCTGGCAATATGAAAACTCCGAGAATAATTCTGCATTTTCATTCTTTCAAAATCAGAATTATTCATTTGCTTGGACATTTACGAACACAGCCAACTATAAGAAGACATTTGGAGATCACTCCATCGATATCATAGCTGGTCAAGAAGCTTTAAACACTGGTAAGGGTTGGGGTAGCGGACAGTCAGGATTGAATCCCTTCTCATGGGATCCTAATTTCATAAGCATGTCTACAGTTACCTCTGGTATTGTAGCAAACAGTTTCCAATTTAATGGAGTTACTTTTAGTTCATATTTCGGCCAGGCTAAGTACACGTTTAAAGACAGATACATTTTGTCTGGAGTTGTTCGCAGAGATGGGTCTTCGCGCTTTGGAGAAAATAACCGTTATGGCGTATTTCCTGCGTTTTCTGCAGCATGGAGAATTTCTTCGGAAGGCTTTATGCAAGGGATTTCCTTTGTCAGCGACCTGAAAATTCGTGGTGGTTACGGAACAATGGGTAATTCTAATGCACTTAATCCAAATAATCAATATTCACTCTACAGTGGTAGTATAAGTCAATCTTCTTATGATCTTGGCGGAATAAATAGCGGTACTGTACCACTTGGGTTTTATCGCACGCGTATTGGTAATCCCAATGCTAAGTGGGAAACAGCGGTTACAACTAACATAGGTATTGACGGTAACTTTTTTGATGGAAAGCTTGATGTAGTTATCGACTTCTGGAGGAAAGACACCAAGGACTTGTTGTTGGAAGTACCAGTTACAGCAACAGCAGGATATCAAGCCGCGGCACCAGCGGTTAACATTGCAACTATGTTGAACCAGGGTATTGACTTAATGATTGGTACAAAAGGCACAATAAGCCAGGGAATTACCTTCGATTTAACTGTGAATGGAAGTTTCTTAAAGAATGAAATAACTTCTTTAGCTCCTGGGCTAACCTATATCACCACAATTAATCCTGGTTTCAGAGGTATTACCCCTATCCGCAACGGAGTTGGCCATTCCATTTCTTCATTCTATGGCTACAAAGTAGCTGGACTTTTCCAGAACGCTGGTGAAGTTACAGGTGCACCAACACAATCAGGTGCTGCCCCTGGCCGCTTTAGATATGAGGATATCAATGGAGATGGAGTTATCAATGCTTCTGACAGGACTTTTATTGGAAGCCCTGTTCCTAAATTCACTGGAGGCCTTAACTTTACACTTCGCTACAGTGGTTTCGATTTAGGAGCTTATTTATATACATCACTTGGTGGAGATATCTGGAACCAATCGAAATGGTTTACTGATTTTTATCCTTCCTTCCAGGGAGCAGCCATTAGTGAGAGGGTAAAAGACTCTTGGACTCCGACTAACACAGGTGCTACCATTCCTATCTTTGAAAGCGCTTCAAACTTTAGCACAAACTCACAGGCAAGTACTTTCTATATTGAAAGTGGAGATTACCTGAGATTGCAAAACGTAACATTAGGCTATACTTTACCAGCCAGCATGTTAGATAAGTTGAAGATGACAAAACTGCGTGCGTTTGTATCGCTTAATAACTTGTTTACAATCACAGGATATAGCGGCTTAGATCCTGGCGTAGGTGGTAATGCTGATACCAATTTTGGTATTGACGTTGGTAACTATCCTGTAACAAAAGGCTTTACAGCAGGCCTTAACCTAGGGTTCTAAACAATATGAGATTTGATTTGTTTTATTAAAAAATTATGAAAACTAATATGAAAACTAAATTTAGAATCGGAGTTATAGGATCCGTCATGACGGCCATGATCCTTCTGTATTCTTGTGGTGATGATTTTCTGGTGGTTGCCCCAACGGGGCAGCTAAATGGCTCCTTATTATCTGGTAAACAAGGTATTGATGGGGCATTAATTGCAGCCTATTCTCAGGTAAACGGAAGATTTAATAGAATGGCAAGTCCTTCTAACTGGGTATGGGGTAGCATTAGAGGTGGAGATGCGAACAAAGGAACAGATCCAGGAGATTTTTCTGATATCAATCCTATTCAAATCTATGAGGCGCTTCCAACACAGGGTGTTATTCGCGACAAGTACAATGGCACCTATGAAGGCATAGCACGTGCAAATGCTGTGTTAAAGTTGTTAGCAGTTGCAGACCCTGCTGTTAAAGACAGTGAAAAAATTGCATTTGAGGCACAAGCGAAATTCCTGAGAGCTCACTTTTATTTTGAATTGAAGAGAGCTTTTGGTGATACTCCTTACGTAGACGAAACTGTTGATTATGGAACAGGAATCGAAAAAGTAGCGAACAACGTTGACCTTTGGCCAAAAATTGAGGCTGACTTAGATTTTGCAATTGCAAATCTTCCAGCTACTCAAGCTCAGGTAGGTCGTGTTAATAGCTGGGCGGCCAAGGCTTATAAGGCCAAGGTTCTTATGTATCAGAAGAAGTATGCAGCTGCGAAAACGATCTATGATGATGTTATTGCCAATGGAAAGACTTCAAATAACAAGGCGTATAACTTAGTTCCTAGGTATGCCGATGTATTTAAAGCATCTAATGATAACAATGAGGAATCAGTTTGGGCCTATCAGGCTGCGGCTAACACGGGTAACGTAAACAATGCAAATCCTGAATTCGATCTTAACTATCCTCACGGATCAGGTACGGATGGCCCTGGTAATTGCTGTGGTTTCTTTCAGCCTTCTTTCTCAATGGCTAATTCATTCCGCACGGTAGCTGGTCTTCCACTACTTGATGGTTCTTACAATACAGGAGCTAATCAATTAAAGACTGACATGGGCGTTGTGGCAAAGGATCCATTTGTTCAGGAAGCTGGAACAGTTGATCCTCGTCTTGACCATTCAATCGGTCGCAGATATATTATGTATTTGGACTGGCAGCCACATCCAGGTAGTGCCTGGATTCGCAATCAGGCCAATGGTGGCCCTTATGCCCCTAAGAAATATGTCTACTACAAGTCTGATAAAGGCTCATTCCAGGATAACAGCACTTGGACACCTGGTTACACTGCAGTTAACTATACCATTATTCGTTTCGCGGATGTGTTATTGTTGGCCGCTGAAGCTGAAATCGAACTTGGAAACCTGGCAACTGCACATACCTACATCAACCGTGTTCGCACAAGAGCAGCAAATGCTGCAGGTTTTGTAATGGGCAGAGTAACTGGCCCTGGAGCTGGTGGAGATAATCTTAAGCCTGTTGTCGATCCAGCTCAAACAGCTGCAAATTATGTAATCAATACTTATGCAGCAGCTGGTACGCAAGCTGAAATGCGCGAGAGAGTTAGAATGGAGCGCAAGCTTGAACTTTCAGGTGAAGGACACCGCTTTTTTGATAATGTTCGTTGGGGCATAGCTAAGTCAGAAGCTGATACTTACCTGGCATATGAAAAGAAGTTCTTGCCTATCACATTTGCTGATTCAAAGTTTGATGCCGGTAGGGATGAATTGCTTCCTATACCGCAAGATCAGATTGACTTGTTAGGAAGTGATGTATTGAAACAAAATCCAGGATTTAATTAAAAATTCCTGATCTATTTTACTTAAACAAAGGCCAATGTAAATTGGCCTTTGTTTTTATAGCGATATTCAAATGCCAGAGAGTAAGGCAAAAATGAGTCGCCTATTGTGGGAGGCCATGCCCCAGCGGGGCAGTCTCTTTGTAGAGGTTAATATATTGACTTGATTTTTGCCCCGGAGGGGCAACCTGTTCAACTATCAGATTATGGGTGATACATACACACAGCTATATATCCAGTTAGTTTTTGCAGTAAAGGGCAGGACTAATTTTATAGAACAGTCCTGGGAGGATGAGTTGTACAAATACATAACGGCTGTAGTGCAAAATGACAGACATAAAATGCTTGCCATCAATGGCATACCGGATCACATACATATCTTCTTAGGTTTAAATCCGGCATTTTCAGTTTCCGATTTGGTGAAAGACATAAAAAGAGCAAGCAACAATTGGATCAATAATAAAGGATTTACAAAAGGAAAATTTGAATGGCAAAGTGGATATGGGGCATTTTCTTACGGAAAATCGCAAATCGACCAAGTATTCAAATACGTTTTAAACCAAAAGACACATCATGCAAAGCTTTCATTTAAAAATGAATATATAAAACTGCTAAAATTATTTGAGATTGATTTTAAAGATGAATATCTCTTTGAATTTTATGTTTAAAATATGCGATAAACAGGTTGCCCCTCTGGGGCAAATTTGTAAATCATAAACCGATTCTACAAACAGGCTACGCCTCTGGCGTAAAGTGATTTATATAAGTAAGTAATTTATATGTATCTGAATCCTTACTACAATATTGCGTCATCGAACTGTTTTGTCTTTCTAAACAATTTGTGCTTCACTCCTCAACTTTAAAAATAACCTCATTTTAGTCCGGCCATGAAAAATTCTGTTGTAATCTATTGTTTCTTTTATGTAGTGCTTGTGATTCTGTTATCAGGTTGTGACAACACTCCCAAAACCCTTTTCCAATTATTGCCAGCAGATGAAACCGGTGTTGATTTTGTAAACACCGTGGCGGAAACAGACAGCTTTAATATTCTTACTTACGAATACATCTACAACGGAGGTGGAGTTGGCGTGGCAGATTTTAACAACGATGGTAAACAAGATATATTCTTTACGGGCAACCAGGTATCCAATAGCCTCTACCTAAACAACGGAGACTTTAAGTTTGACAATATTACCGAAGTTGCTAATGTCAATATCTCAGGCCGATGGAATTCGGGTGTAGCTATTGCAGACATTAACAACGATGGATGGATGGATATTTACGTATGCGCCACCATGAAGGAAGATTCACTTGATCGCAGGAACATGTTATTTATCAATAATGGACTGAATGAAAAAGGTATTCCAACATTCACCGAGAAGGCAGCAACCTATAAACTGGACGATTCTGGGTTTAGTGTCAATGCAGCATTTCTTGATTATGAT
>JANOQK010000042.1:0-8686 GCA_031414855.1 Bacteroidia bacterium
TGTTCATGCTCCTAACTTGGAATTGGCTTATGTTCTTGCCAAAGAAACCTTTACCAGGAGGTTTACTTGTTTTTCTCTCTATGTAGTTGATACAAGAGAAGTTTTTGTCTCCCCATTAACGGAAGGAAATCAGAACGCCTATGATCTTGTTCTAGAAATTTCAATAGAGCAAGGTGAAAAAGTGGCTTATGAAATTTATCAATTACAAAAAAGGGGCAAGCAACATGTTCATGCCGGGACTGTACTGGCCTCTACTCCCCAGGAAGCAATGAGTATTGCCCGGCACCAGCTTAAAACAGAAAAAATAGTTTATAATATCTGGGCTATCCGGTCGAATTCAATTAGATATACGACTCCAGATGAAAGTGATTTGTGGCTAACTCTGCCCGAAAAGAAATTCAGGGATGCCGGAGAATATAAGGGCGGTGAGAAGTTGAAAGTCTTTTTAGAAAAGAAGTAATGAGATTAATAAATCTAATATCCAATAGACTTCAAGTCATTGCTGCTATAGTTGTGATGGCAGGAGCATTAATAAAGATTTTACATTTGCACTCTTCGGGTGACTACCTCCTCTTTGCCGGTTTTTTCAGTTCTGGAATTGCTGGAATTATTGAATTTGTTTATTCCCAACAAAGAAATTTTTCTGCCTTTGCTAAGCTGACCGCCTCCATCATCATATGCCTGGCCGTAATTTTCGATTTAACACTCGCAACAAGTATTTTCCCATTTGCGATTGTACTACTTGCCATTAGCTTTTTCAGTTCAGCAATGCCCAATAAAAAATATCAAAACAATGAATGACCTGGCTCTAAAAGATTTGCTTTACAAAATGGCAGACGATCAATTGATTTTAGGCCATCGAAATTCTGAATGGACTGGCTTCGGGCCATTGTTGGAGGAAGATATTGCTTTCTCTTCGATGGCTCAGGATAAAATCGGTCATAGCCTGGCGCTGTATAGAATTCTGCAACAACTTGGTGAGGCCGAGCCTGACACCGTTGCATTTACACGAAATTCCAATCAATTCCATAACTGCATATTGGTTGAACTTCCAAATGGTGAGTATGACTTCAGTCTCATTCGACATTTCCTATTTGATACAGCAGAAGCACTGCGTTTTGAAATGCTGAAAAACTCCTCTTACGAGCCGCTCGCGCAAGTGGCTCGAAAAGTTAGGGGTGAGTTACGCTATCACACACTGCACGCCAACACTTGGATCAAACAACTTGGCGTAGCGACTGAAGAAAGTATTTCCAGATTACAGCATTCTTTAGATTTTACTATTCCCTATGCGTTAGGAATTTTTGAAGAATCACCCTATGAACAAGAGTTGATTAGCTCCGGAGTATTTGTTGGTGAACAAGCCTTGAAAACACAATGGATAAAGAAGGTGGAAGAAATAATTGGTCAAACCAATCTCCATCTACCCGATTGGAAATTACAAACTCCAATAATAGGAGGTCGTTCTGGAAAGCATAGCAAGCACCTACAGCCTTTGCTGGATGAAATGAGTGAAGTGTTTAGAATTGATCCCTCAGCAGAATGGTAAACCATGAAAAATACAATCCAGGAACTTTCGCAAATCACAAGCGGCTACTCAACTAAGATTCATAACATTCCTGATAATCAGTTTTCCGCTAAAGCAAACCCTGATAAGTGGAGTAATAAAGAAGTGCTCGGGCACTTGATTGACTCAGCAAGTAATAATCTCAGAAGATTCATCTGCGGGCAATATGAAGTGAATCCGAAGATAGTTTATCAGCAAGACTTCTGGGTTAGCGCCAATAATTATCAGAATGTTCCAAAGGAAAACTTAATTCAGTTGTGGAAATTATTGAATGAACAAATCTGCGAAGTACTACAAAAAATGCCTCTTGAAAATACCACGTTGTCATGTGACACTTCAAAAGATAAAGTAGAACTTCACCCCATTACATGGTTGGCAGAAGATTACGTGAAGCATTTGAAGCACCACCTAAACCAGATTATTCCCAACTCATTCAATATCTCCTATACCTGAAAATGAATCCTGATCTTACCATATCTCAAATATATTCCTGGCTGGAAGAAGTAAAAGATCCAGAGATCCCGGTGCTTTCACTGGTAGATCTTGGTGTTATAACTGATGTTGAACTGGATAATGGACATGTACGGGTAGAACTTACACCAACATTTTCTGGCTGTCCTGCTATGGAAATGATGAAGAATGAGGTGATTGAAAAATTGATTAACAATGGAGTCATCAATCCAGTAGTTGAAATCTCCTTTCGAATACCATGGTCATCAGAATTTATTTCTGAGAAAGGTAAGAAGGCATTAAAAGAATTTGGCCTCTCCCCGCCTCCTTCCAACAAAATCTTCACCGACCTGGAAATTCTTGAAAATGCCATCTGTCCTCGATGCAACGGTACCCATACGGAACTGAAAAATCCATTTGGGCCAACGCTTTGTCGGGCAATTTACTTCTGCCACAACTGCCAGGAAGCCTTCGAACAGTTTAAACCCCTTTAAAATATACCAGGATGGTAAACTTCTCGGTCCGAATTTTATATACTTACCCTCGTGTTGTATACTCAATTGTAAGTAGGATGAATAGAAAAAAGGTTAGTCTTTTATTTGTTTGTTGCCTGATCGGTTGGATATCTTGTACAAAACGCAACACCGTTCAAGAAGGTCAACCTTATACACAAATCGATTCCCTTACTGATACTTATCTGAACTTACAGGATAGTCTATTGATCACCTGGAATGTGATGGCAAAAGACGAAAATGAAAAGTTACGATCTATACATGAGCTCTTGCAGAGCATGAATAGCTCAGGGCTATTTAATAAAGGCCAGCTGGGTTCTTTAGAGATTAGGCTAGAACAGGTTGAAGGAATTAGATTCAATCAAAAAACAATGTTTAATCCACATGTGATAGAAGAATACGACTTCGCTTCTAATTCACTCATTTCAGAAATAGTGAGCATGGCAGAATCAAATCCATCATTTATTCAAAAGAAAGAATTACAGTCCTTAATCGATTATATAACAGTGTCGGACCAGCGAGTAGAGTTTTTCCGAGCAGACTATGATGATGTTGCTAAAAAGTTTAATCTTTTTCTTGGTATGTATGAACACAAGTTGAAAGAAATAGATCCAAACGCCACAAATGATAAGAGGCCACTCTTTCGAATGGCCTCTGACAATTAATATTTATCGCGAAACTAGTATCTTCTCTTCTCTCTTCCTCCACCGTCTCTGCTGCGACCACCTCCGCCTCCGCTTCTTCCACCTCTGGAACCTGCGCCACCATAGCCACTTCCACCTCCACCGCTTTTCTTTCCACCCCAAGCGCGTTCTTTTCTTTCTCCTCTTTCTCCTGAATCTGAACGGCTAGACTCCCCTCTTTCACGAGGTGCTCCAGTTAATTCAAGACGCACTTTCCTGCCACGTACTTCAACGCCATCAAAGCCTTGCATTACTTTTTGTGTAAAGGCCTTGTCGATCTCCACGAATGAATAAGCTCCTTTCAAATCAATTTTTCCAACCTGCGCCTTATTCACTTCTCCAAAATCACAAATCAATCCCAGCAATGAACCTGGATCTAAACCATCCATTTTACCAACATTAATAAACACACGGTCGCTTGTTGTGCTTGCGGTACCGCGATCATAACCTGCTCCATCTTCAAAGCTTCTGGTTCTATCAGCTTTATTTAAATCAGGCGCATCACGGTAGTATTCAAGGAAGCGGTTAAACTCGATAGAAGCGAAACGTTTAATGATTTCTTCTTTGCTGAATTCGGCTAGATCATGAAATACTTCAGGCAAGAAGCTATCGATTTCCTCTTCATTTACTTCTACAGTTTTAAGTTTATGAACAAACTCCATCAACTTCTTCTGACACACTTCATCGCCAGTAGGAATATTTATTTTGGTGAATCTGCGTTTTAAATTTCTTTCAATTTGCTGAATGCGGCCAACCTCCCGCTTGGAGACGATAGCCAATGAAATACCTTTCTTACCTGCACGAGCTGTACGACCGCTGCGGTGTGTATAGTATTCCATCTCATCAGGCATATTCATGTGAATAACATGAGTGATGCCACTCACATCAATTCCACGAGCCGCAACATCCGTTGCTACCAGCATCTGAAGAGTCTTGTTTTTAAAACTGCGCATTACTTTATCACGTTGCATCTGCGATAAGTCACCATGCAAAGCATCTGCGTTGTAACCATCTTTAATTAAATGCTCGGCAATTTTCTGAGTATCAATTTTGGTTCTGCAGAAGATCACACCAAAAATGTCAGGGGTGTAATCAACGATTCTCTTTAATGCCAAATATTTACTACGCTCATCAATCACAATGTATTGATGGTCGATGTTCTCATTTCCTTGATTACGCTCTCCCATGGTAATCTCTTGCGGAGATTCCATGTAGTTTTTAGAAATCTCACGAACCTCTTTAGGCATGGTGGCCGAAAACAGCCAAACATTTTTCTCTTCAGGGGTTCCAGAAAGAATATCGTCAATAGCTTCTTTAAAACCCATGTTGAGCATTTCATCAGCCTCATCCAGCACTACATATTTGATGGTGCTGAGGTTAATGACTTTGCGTTCAATCAAGTCAATCAATCTACCGGGTGTGGCCACGATTACGTGAGCACCACGCTTAATTTTTCTAATCTGATCTGAAATACTTGCACCTCCATACACCGTAACAATATTGAGGTTGCGATTTCCTTTTGAAAAGTTTTCTAAATCGGTGCTAATCTGCACGCTCAGCTCACGTGTTGGAGCCAAAACCAGCGCCTGAATGGTGCGATTATTCTCATCTACTAATTGCAACAGCGGCAAACCAAAGGCTGCAGTTTTACCAGTTCCGGTTTGGGCCAGACCAACTAAGTCTGTGTTCCCTTTTAGCAAAATCGGGATTGCTTGTTCTTGTATGGGCGTAGGTGTTTCAAAGCCTAATTGGCTAATAGCTGCTACCAATTCAGCGGACAGACCCAGTTCATTAAATGATTTCATTAAATTTTGTTAAATAATCGTCAAAGGTAGCTTAATTAATTGAAAATGAGTCAAGTTATCTTAAACGAGCCATCAACAGAACATATCATCTTGTCAACTATTACTTACCGCTATTTTATTCTGTAGCCAACAAAATAACAGATGATTTAATAAATTTGATGCTATGATTAGATTGAAGAAAATTGGGTTCTTTACGGCCTTTGTTCTGCCTGCGTTAGTCATCCTGGGTTGTTACCTCGGTGGCGGATGGAATTATCTGGCTCTCTTCTTTTCGTTTATTCTTATTCCTTCAATTGATCAACTGGTAGGACTCAACACGTCAAACCTAAATGAAAGTGATGCGAAGATAATTTCAGAAGAATTTTATTACCGTTTTGTGACATTTATCTGGGCATTTGTGCAAATGGCGTTCCTGATCTGGGGCGCATATGCGGTAGCTAAAAACTTGATACAAACACCTCTTGAATGGATAGGATTCATTATTGGATTTTCCTTGGTTACTGGTGGAATTGGCATAACCGTTGCCCATGAGCTAGGTCATAAAAAATCATCTCTTGAAAGGTTTTACAGTAAAATGCTACTTATGACTGTTTGTTACATGCACTTTTATGTGGAGCATAACCGTGGACATCATGTAGCTGTTGCAACACCAGAAGATCCTGCTACAGCCAGAAAAAACGAAAACTTTTATTCCTTTTGGCTCAAGTCCGTTTTTGTAGGCTATGCTCACGCCTGGAAATTGGAGATTGAACGACTAGACAGAAAAGGTAAACATATGTTAAGTCTACAAAATGAAATGATCTGGTTTACCGTATTGCCCATTTTATGCTGTACAATCTTAACTACAGCATTCAGTTTTAGTTTTGGATCGGGAAAAATAATTTGGGCAATACCACTCTTCTTTTTCCTACAAAGCTTTTTTGCATTTACATTATTGGAATTGGTTAATTATTTAGAGCATTATGGAATAGTACGCAAGCTAGTTGCGCCCGGAAAATATGAAAGGGTCAATCCTTTGCATTCATGGAACGCTAGTCATTTAATCAGTAATTTTTTCTTATTTCAATTACAGCGTCACTCCGATCACCATGCTAATGCCATTAAACGATATCAAGTGTTGAATCATTATACTGAAAGTCCGCAACTTCCATATGGATATCCCACTATGATTCTGATTGCTTTAGTTCCTCCATTATGGTTCAAAATGATGAACCCTCGCCTAAAAGAATGGGAAGAGAAAGTTTATAAGCCTCGTCTTTCTGAAGCTTAGTTCTATTTTTTGATCAATCGAATAACAACCGACTTTGATATGGGTGTCTGGCTGCCTCTGGCAAAATGATTGTATGGAATCACAGCATTGGCTTCAGGAAAATAGGTAGCCACATTTTGAGTTGGAATAGAATATGGAACAACGGTAAAACTATCCGCCCTTCTTTCAATATTATCGTAGAGGCTAACAACATCAACTTCATCGCCTTTCACGAGGCCTGCAGTCTGAATATCTTTTTCATTCATAAAGATGACTCGCCTTCCATTATGAATGCCGCGATATCGATCATCCAATCCATAGATGGTGGTGTTGTATTGATCATGACTTCTAATGGTCATCATCAAGAATTCACTTGGCTTAAGCGAATGATCGGCCAATGCATTAGTTGTGAAATGCGCCTTTTCAGATATTGTTTTAAACTTTCCTTCTCGAGCTCCATTGGGTAAATAAAAACCACCGTCAACACGAACTCTTTTATTAAAATCATTAAAACCAGAGATAGTTTTTTCGATCAGATTGCGAATGAGATCATAGTTGGAACTCAAATCATCCCATTGAATCGTAGCGGAATGTCGGGAACGTAAAGTTGCTTTGGCTAATTCAATCACAATCTTCGGTTCACTCAATAAATGTTTTGATACAGGGGCTTTGCTTCCCTGCGATTTATGCACCACTCCAGCAGAGTTTTCAACTGTTACAAATTGCTTGACATTATTTTGCACATCATCTTCCGTTCTTCCAAGACAAGGCAAAATCAATGCAGTCTTTCCATGTATAAGATGATTTCGATTTAGTTTAGTCGAAATCTGAACAGTCATATCACAGTTTTGAATCGCCTTCGCTGTAAACTCTGTATCCGGTGCCGCAGATAAAAAATTTCCACCCATAGCAACAAAAACTTTGGCCTTGCCTTCTGCCATTGCTTTAATCGACTCAACTGTATCGAAACCATTTTGTCTTGGGGGTTCGAAACCAAAATTACTTTTCAGGCTATCCAGAAATTCGGGTTTTGGTTTTTCATAAATCCCCATAGTGCGATCGCCCTGCACATTACTGTGACCTCTTACCGGACAGGTTCCTGCTCCCGGTTTACCGATACTTCCTTTCAATAACAGCAAGTTCACAATCTCTCGAACGTTATCCACTGCATTGATATGCTGCGTCAAGCCCATCGCCCAGCACACTATAATTTTATTTTTCTCGGCAAGGATAGAAGCCGCTTCAAAAACTTTCTTCTCCTCCACGCCAGATTTTTCAATCAACTCTTGAAGAGAATGGCTACTGAGTTCTTTCTCGAATAAATCAAACCCATTTGTTCTTGTAGAAATAAACTCCAAATCAAAAACAGAACCGGGCTTACTTTTCTCTTTTTCAACTAAAATTTTTAGAATTGCCTTGAGCAATGCCACATCTTCATTGATTCTTACCTGAAGCCATAAATCGGTAATAGAAGTTGCGCCTCCCATCAAGTCCATAAGACTTTGCGGATGTTGGAACCCAATCAAGCCAGCCTCGGGTAATGGGTTGATGGAAATAATCGTTGCTCCATTTTGTTTTGCCTTTTTCAAAGCAGTAAGCATGCGCGGATGATTCGTGCCTGGATTTTGTCCAATGATTACAATCACTTCTGTCTTATTGAAATCTTCCAATGTTACCGACCCTTTTCCAATTCCAACTGTTTCAATTAATGCTACTCCACTGGACTCATGACACATGTTGGAGCAATCCGGAAGATTATTGGTACCATACATTCGCACGAAAAGTTGATACAAAAAAGCGGCCTCATTGCTAGTCCGACCCGATGTATAGAAGATTGCTTCATGAGGTGAAGCTAGACTTACTAATTTTTCCCCAATAAATTTAAAAGCATCTGACCAAGCAATAGGCTCATAGTGGTCCTTTCCCTCCTTCAAAATCATCGGATGAGTTATTCGACCGCTCTTTCCAATTTCATAATCTGTCCAATTAAGCATTTCTGAAATTGCATGCTTCTCAAAAAATTGGAGATCACATTTTGCAGTAGTTGCTTCTTCTGCAACTGCCTTGGCACCATTCTCGCAAAACTCTACAATTGACCGTTTATCATCCGGATCGGGCCATGCGCAACCGGGGCAATCAAAACCATCAAATTGATTGAGTTTTGAAATGACTTTAACACCTTCGATAAGGCCAATCTCATTAATGACATGCTTGGCTGAGTGTATAACTGAATCCAATCCGCCAGCTGATTTTTTTTGGGGTTGGATTTTTAACCTGTTCTTAGTCGACATTGCAATTAAATTTCTGAAACTCGTTGCTCTCCGCAATACAAATTAAAACCCCCATCCCTAACAAATCCTACCAAAGTCATTCCGGTTTCTCTGGCAAGGTTAACCGCCAGGCTTGAAGGTGCTCCAACT
>JANOQK010000043.1:0-1967 GCA_031414855.1 Bacteroidia bacterium
AAACTAAATCTCAATTGCTTATGAAAAACAGAATGAGAATCCTGGCCTTCCTACTAGTGATAGTTGGCCTTGTAACCCTTGACGCCTGTAAAGAGGATGAGCCAGCGCCTATAACAATTGTTTCTGTTTTGGCGAATGATGCAGATTTGAATGGGGCAACTTCGCCAACTAATGTAGCAGTTGGTGCCAGTATTGTGGTAACGTTCACAACCAACGTTGATGCCACTACCGCAACGCCTGATAATATTACCTTAACGAGAGATTACGATCAGGCTTCGATCCCGGTAACGATCACGGCTTCTGCTGCTACTATTACCATCGATCCAACCAATGATTTGAATCCCGGATCTTTGTTTAAGCTTACTCTTACTGCTAACCTGAAGTCTGATAAGGGTTCACCCTTTACAGAAGTGTCACGCACCTTTACCACAGCTGGTACATTTGCACCCAGTGATCAGATCGCACACTGGAGTTTTGAAAACAGTCCAAATTCTGTAGTAGGCTCTTTCGCTGCCTCTGCTTCGTTGACAAAAGATGTTACGTATGTTGGTGGCCGCAATGCAGCTGCCGGAAAGGCTGCTTCCTTCAACGGAACTACTTCGATTATTGAAATCCCTAATGGTAATCAGTTAATGGCTAATAAAGATTTTGCTTTGAGTTTCTGGGTGAATGCAAACTCCACTAAGGAGGGCCATTTTGTAATGGGCTTAGCTGCCTATAAAGGATTCCAGTTTGAAATCCTGGGCGGTGCGTGGACAGCAACTGATAAGGGAGTAAAGTTGGCAATGCAATACGATTTCGGTGGAGTCACAGACGCTGAGGACACCTATTGGAATGGAAAGGAAAACGGGTGGCAAGGTTCGTTATTTTCAAGAGATATCTCCTTGGCTGGAGGTATTCCTTCCCTTTTTAAAGACAAATGGGCTCATGTGGTGTGTACCTATAATGCCACCACCAAAGTAGGTACTATGTATGTGAATGGTGCGAAAGCAAGAGTCTTTGACTTTGACTTCTGGCCGGATGGGGATAAGAAGAAGGGCGCTTTGGGTGTGAAGTATGCAGGCAACGCAACAGGCAACAATTTTGCAATCGGATTTATTCAAGGCAGTCAGAATGCTACCATATCGGATTCATGGGCTGATCCATCGAATCCTGATAATAACCACTTCAAAGGTTTATTGGATGATATCCGCATCTTCAAAAGAGCTATTACGGAAGGAGAAATCGCATTGATTTATAATTCTGAAAAACCATAATGGTTAGTTTGTTTTAGTAGGTTAATTTTAAAAGGTTTCCGGTTAGCCGGAAACCTTTTTACTTCCATCTCAAGAAAGAAATGACAGTCATTCAAAGGAAAAAAGGTTGTTTAGCTTTTGCGTCTATCGTATGGATCATCTCCTTCTCTTCGTGCCAGTCCGATAAAATTATTCCTGCACCAACGGGTACGTTACAACTGGCGAAGATCAAAGCTGGTACCATTGATTTAAAACTAACAGCAGCAAATACCAGTATCCCGATCGACCAACCTTTTGTAGGTGATTTATCTTCTCCCCTGGATACCGCCTCCGTTTCCAAGGGAGTCTACTTAACGAAGAACGGAAGCTCTGTTCCGATTAAGATTTCTTTTTTAAATAACGATCAGACTTTTTCTGCAAGGCCTCTTGCCAATTTAGATAATCTTCAAACCTATCAACTGGCCATTACCAATAAAGTTAAAGGCAAAAGTGGTGAAACCTTCGCGGGAATTGTCATTGACTTTATTACCGTGGCTGGTGAATTAAAAATAATTTCCATCAAAATGAATGGTGTTGAGGTGACCACCACCAACCGGATATTAAATGTGCCTCGTGCGATATCCATTGAGATTAACTTTTCTAAGCCGGTGAATTCGAGCACTGTAAATTCATCCAATATATCTATACAAGGAAAAAATCCGGGCGAGCTATCGTTTGTCCTGGCTAATCAGA